>NZ_JBKGYF010000030.1:0-18028 GCF_046546175.1 Methanohalobium sp.
TTCCAGATTTATGCCGTTTAGTTTATCCTGTCCCGGATAGTAGTGTTTTACCATTATGAATCACTCCTTTAGATTTGATTGAATTGTATAAATTGTTCCTTTTTCTTTTCTATCATCTATAACATCTGATTACTTTTTGAGGGGGTTATGCATCTGTTTATTGATGCAGGGTATACTGATGTTGAAGTCAGTCGCTTTAAATTTAGAACTGCTGAACCAGGATATTTTAGTTCACTGAGCTGATTCATCGGTAACCCCACTCAATATATAATTATAACTTATGTCGATATAAAAATGGCGCATATTTCCTAAAAAATATACAGTGTAAACAACGTTAACGAGTTGATAAAAAATTAAGAAAAAGAACGTATAAAAGGTTTCTATTAACAAATTATTTTAGTGGTTCTGATACATTCCTGAAAAAATCCTGTTTTGCCCCGATTATATCAACCAGTTTATCAACAACTTCATCAACCCCTTCATGAGTTACGGTGGACATTTCCATATCCACAAATCCAAGTTCCTGGAACTCAGGAAGGTCTGATTTATTGGATACTACCAGTACCGGAATCTTGAACTGTTGCCTGATTTCCTCAAACAGATGTTTCTGGTCATCTACTGTATATCCACAGGTTTCACTTGCATCCACCAGATATAGCAGAACCGAACCAAGATGTTTTAAAGCCGTGACCGCCTGTAATTCGATATCATTTCTATCAGACATAGGTCTGTCAAGCAAACCTGGTGTATCTATTACCTGGTACCTTATATTATCCCTTGTAAAATGTCCTATGGATATTCCTTTTGTTGTAAAGGGGTAGGTTGCTATTTCAGGGTGTGCTTTAGTAGCAATTGTAACGAAGCTGGATTTACCGGTATTTGGGTACCCGGCAACTACTATCGTGGGTTCATTGACATCTACATCCGGAAGTTTTCGCAGTGTATTTCTTGCTTCATTTAAGAATTTTAAATCTTTGTCTATGGAATTCATTATAGAGGACATTCGACCATACACTTCTTTTTGAATTGTCTGTGGGTCATTACTACTGCGGATTTTGCCAATCCGTTCTCTCCCCAAATCATGTATTTTTTCACTTGCCCAGTAAATAGAACCAAGCGATATTTTGAGTTTATCCACCCCTGCTATAATATCTGCTAAATCATAATAGAAATCCGATAATTCGTCAAAATCTGGAAAACGCCTTACAATATTAGCAAGGTTATCTGAAAGAATGTTTGCAGATGTTAGTATCATGGATTCATAGGCTTCACGGTTACTTTTAATATCTCTGATTTTTTTCCCACGTCTGGCTCTGGATGCTCGTCTGAATGCTTTGTCTAATAATTCGTCTGATGTAGGAACAGAGTGGATTTTTTCAAATATCATATTTAATTTCCCTTTTGTAATTGTTAAATTTCTGTTATTTATCCATGATAATACTGCAATATATATTTATAAAGCCTTTAAGTATTTATAAATGTATAGATATCTTACATATTGTACAAGATAAATATTATCTCCAATTAATAATAAAAATAGCATATATTTTTATCCCTGCGAGCTATTCCTAATTATTATCAATGATATATGTTGCAAATATATTTATACAACTTTTAATTATTTATATATAGATTCAAACGGTGGTTGAATGGAACTCACTCCAATCCAGAAAGATATAATTATCGCGTTAATCAATCTCCAACGCCAGGAAAATCACGCAATCAAAGGCGAAGATATTGCAGAGGTAATACAACGAAATCCTGGTACTGTACGTAATCAAATGCAGTCTCTAAAAGTACTCGGGCTTGTAGAAGGTGTACCTGGGCCAAAAGGTGGATATAAAGCAACTGGTAAAGCTTATGAAGCATTAAATATACCATCAATGGAAAAAGAGGCAATTGTTAAGGTATATCGAAACGGCAAACTTGTCGAAGGTTCTACTGCTGCAGAGATCAGTTTTACCACGGTAAGACACCCGGAACTGTGCAATGGTATGATAAAAGTTCTGGGAGATATAAGAGATTTCAAAGAAGGAGACCAGTTACAAGTCGGTCCAACACCTGTAAACCAGCTTATTGTACGAGGAGTAGTCGTAGGACGAGATGATACAAACAATTCTCTGCTTTTTTCTATAACAGAAATGGTTTCAATACCAAAAATCCCTGTCAAAAATTATGTCACAAAGGATTCAGTAATGGTCAATGTTAATGCTACCCTGCAGGAGGCTGCACGTATATTTGTAAAAAACAATGTCCACGGCTCACCTGTTGAGGACAAGGGCTCAATCGTAGGTGTAGTGACGTTTACTGACATAGGTGACGCCATTGCAAGTGGAAAAATGTCACTTAAAGTAAGGGATATCATGACGAAAGAACTTATAACAGTAGATGGTGATACACCCCTGAATGAAGCTGTTAAAATCTTCAACAAACACAACATTGGCGGATTGATTGTAACAATTAATGGAGTACCTGAAGGTTTTGTCTCAAAAACCGATGTCCTTCATGAACTGGCTGTATATTAATTAACCACGGCGATTCCTAAGCTCATCCGCAATTTCAGAAAGTTCTATACCGTTTGCTGCAAGCATTATAAGTAAATGGAACATCAAATCAGAGGATTCGTAAACAATATCTTCATGGTTTTTGTTTTTAACAGCAAGCACAGTTTCCACTGATTCTTCTCCTAATTTCTCAAGGACTTTATCTATCCCTTTATCATGATTGAGAAGTGAGCAAACATAGGAATTTTCAACGGGGTTATTCCTTCGGTCCTGGATTATATCATAAATTTCATTCAATATTGAAAGGTCTGCATTCGATTCAGACATTTTAACCCTCATCATAAAAATATTTAAAATTAATAATTCAGATTTTTCTGGGGTCAGTGATTTCTCCGGTCAAAGCTGATGCAGCTGCTGTAGCTGGGGAACTCAGATATACAAAAGATTCAGGACTGCCTTCTCTTCCCTTAAAATTGCGGTTTGATGTTGCAAGTCCTACTTCTCCATCTCCGAGCAATCCGAACGAACCTCCCATACATGGACCGCAACAGGGTGACTCTACAATTGCTCCTGCTTCCATGAACTGCTCAATATATCCTGCTTTCAGGAGTTTCATATATTCGGTCCTTGAAGCAGGGATTATCAGCAAACGCACATTTTCTGCAACCTTCTTTCCATCCATGATTTTTGCAGCTATTTCAAGGTCCTCAAATCGCCCGTTTGTACACGAGCCGATAAATATCTGGTCCAGTTTTGTACCTTCCATATCACTAACAGGTTTTACATTATCCACGTTGTGCGGACATGCGATTTGTGGTTCCAGATTGGATACATCATATTTACGGATTTCAGAATAATTCGCATCTGTATCTGACTTCCACTCAGGGTCAAGTTTATAATCTGGTATACGTTCCTGGATATACTTTTCAGTAACTTCATCTGGTTCTATAATTCCTGCCTTTCCACCCATTTCAATTGCCATGTTGGACATTGTCATGCGCTCTGAAACCGACATGTTCTGTACAGTCGACCCACCGAATTCAGCAGTTTTGTACATAGCACAGTCGGCGCCTACATCCCCAATTATATGAAGGATGACATCTTTTGAATACACTTTTTCCGGCAATTCTCCATTGATTTCAAACCTTATAGTTTCAGGAACCTTAAACCACAGTTTCCCGGAAGCAAACACAGCTGCCATATCAGTTGAACCCACACCTGTGGAAAATGCTCCTATTGATCCGTAGGCACATGTGTGAGAGTCTGAACCTACCACTAGGTCTCCAGGCTTTACATGTCCTTTTTCAGGCACGACCTGATGACAGATGCCCTCATAAACATCATAATTAAGAATTCCCTGCTCTTTTGCAAAGTTTCTGAGCATTATGTGATTGGATGCTGCATTCAAAGAATCCGCAGGAACCTGATGGTCAAAAATGATTACAATTTTACTCGGGTCCCATACCTTTGGATCCTTTTTATTTTCCATGATTTTATAGAACCCTTCTACAGCCAGAGGACCTGTAATATCATGGGTCATTGCACTGTCAATACTTGCAAATACAAAATCTCCTGCTCTTACATCTGTTCCCGATGCCTTGGACATTATTTTTTCAGAAATTGTCATTGGTTGTTTATCGTCAGACATGATTATCAGTACAGTGTTTTATGATTATAATGGATAACTGGTTAAGGATTACTGTATACCTAGTAGAAATTTATTTGATTTATAATTACCCATCAAACAGTTGACTACAATTTACAAAAAGAAATATCAATCTTCTGATTCTTCCACACCTACAGCACTTAAAAACTTTTTAACAACAGCTTCATTGACCAAGCGTAAAAGGGTCTGCCTGTCTTTTGCAGCACTGAACACTCCGAGTGGTACCTGTGCTGCTGCAGCTGTTGCATGTCCTCCTGCTGACTCTTCACCAAACGCCCGCTTCATTACATCTCCGAGATTGATTTTTATGTCGTTGCTCCGTCCTGAAATGTAGATTTTGTCCTTGGACACTCCAAACACAACAGATGTAGATATTCCTTCCAGGTTTAACAAATAATCTGCTGCCTGTGGTAGTGTATCACGGTCTCTGACTGCACCTACATTTGATAGGAGATAGCTTCCGAATACCTGTCTGTTTTTAATTGCTTCTCCGAATACCTCAAGAGTTTCTGTTGCTATTGAGGGGCGCTCAAGCTGCTCAAGAATTTCATGGTCAGCCAGTGGGTAGAGGAATGATGCAGCTGAAAGATCAGCAGGGTCTGTATTTCTTTTGAAATCCTGTGTATCGGTCCTTATACCATACAACAGCGCTGTTGCAAGATTACTGGTTATGTCTATATTTAATTCCTGGAGGTATTTGGTAAGTATTGTAGCTGTTGCCCCTATATTGGGTCTGATATCGATATA
The DNA here is from genome assembly GCF_046546175.1 of Methanohalobium sp. NCBI lineage: Archaea > Methanobacteriati > Methanobacteriota > Methanomicrobia > Methanosarcinales > Methanosarcinaceae > Methanohalobium > Methanohalobium sp. The sequence goes on from NZ_JBKGYF010000030.1 coordinate 4,918, forward strand.
ATCCGCATCGATTTCAACATCTTCTACAGGGTGATGGTCCAGTACAATGCCCACATGGGTATCTTCAGCAAGCATATTGTTGGAACCGGGGACTGCACAATCCACCAGTGCTACATTCTGGAAATCAGAAATATCCCTCTCCTCCATTCTATTCAAGTCAACATCCAGAAGATTCACAAAGGCTTTGTTTTCCTGATGACCGATTTCACCATGGTAAAATATAGTACTTTCTATACCATAGGTTTTTGCGATCTCTTTAAGTGCCATTGCACTGGAAATGGCATCGGGGTCCGGGTTATCATGGACCACTATACCGAGTTTTTTATCTGCTATATCCTTCAACCATCTGGTTAATTTGGTACCCCTGCGCATGGATTCTGCACGTTCAAGTGTTCTTGCAAGTGACGTTGCCACAACCCTTGACGGTATTATGACATAATCAGCACCCTTGGATTCCATTTCTTTTTTATTTATAACATCTGATGCACGTGCCACACAATAGACATCAGGTGATACTAGCTTTTTGATGTTTTCTATGGCTGATTTGTTGGATTCATTATCAGAACTCAATACAAGTACAGCAGTAAGATTCCTGACATTGATTTGATTAAGGGTTTCTGAATTACTTATATCTCCCTGGATAGCTTCATATTCTTCTTCTCTAAGGGTTTCAATTTTGGCAGGATCTTTATCGATGATCACAAGGTCTTTATCAAGCTCCCTGAGTTCTTTTGCTACTGCAAAACCAATGCTCCCACTACCAAGAACAAGATATGTTGGCTTAATTTTTGATTTAGCAGGTAAATAGGAAGGTTTAGCTTTAGTTTTGGTGGATGAATTTGCAGCCTTAGCGGTAGCCATAGTGCAGTACCTCCTTCGTAATATCAGGACACAATTGTTTATTAAGGAACTTTCGGTTAAACCCCTTTAAACATTAACTAATATTAATCAATAAATACAATGCTAATAAATAAATATTGGTTACTATGTACTCAATAACAACTTTACAGATGAATGCAATCGATCAGAATTGTGAATATTTCGGTTTGAGCACTCTCCAACTTATGGAAAATGCAGGGTCTGGTATAGCAAATGAAATCAAAAACCTGTTCAAAAGCGGGTCAATTGTTGTTATTGCGGGGAAGGGCAACAATGGAGGGGATGCATTTGTCGCGGCAAGACATCTTGCATTGAACAACAACTATACAATTAAAATCATATTACTGGGTCGCAGTGACAATATAAAGACCGATGATGCAAAAAAGAATTATCAGGTACTCAAACATTGCGGTATAAGGGATATCTTGGAAATTTCGGATTCAACACAGCTATCCAATCTGGATTGGATTATCAACGCTGATGTAATAATAGATGCAATCCTTGGCACCGGTGTTAAAGGTAAAATTCGGGAACCAGAGTCTACCGCCATTGATCTGATAAACAGTTCAAATGCTAAGATAATCTCAGTCGATGTTCCATCCGGTCTTGACCCAGACGGTGGTTCTTTTGAAAAATCTGTAATTTCAGATGTCACACTTACCTTCCACCGCATGAAACCGGGTCTTCAATCAAAACACATTAACAGATACACGAAGGACGTCAAGGTTATAGATATTGGTATCTGTTCAGACGCTGAAAGCATGGTAGGAACGGGTAATTTAAATGCGCTGAAAAAACGTACCAAAGACAGCCACAAAGGTAATTCCGGTAAGATACTGATAATCGGTGGTGGTGCATATTCAGGAGCACCTGGACTTACCGGACTGGCTGCACTGAGAGCAGGTGCAGATCTTGTTACAATAGCTACACCTAAAAATGTAGCAGATATAGTAGCATCTTTTTCACCAAACCTTATAGTGCATTCCCTTTCCAGTAATATGCTTAGTCCTGAAGACATACCCCAAATCAAAGATTTAATTCTATCCCATGATGTGGTTATAATGGGGATGGGGATCGGTCGTAATGACAAAAGCAAAACTACAATCGCAAATCTGATTCCCTATTGTAATAAAGTTGTAGTTGATGCGGATGGGCTTTATGGACTTGATTTTGAAAATATCCGCGAATCCTGTTGTAACATGATAATTACCCCACATGCAGGAGAATTCGAATATCTTCAAAATAAAAACATTCCTGATGATAGAAGTTCACGTACCAATGATGTACTGAATTTTTCAAAGACCAATCATATTGTGACAATATTAAAAGGTAAAGAAGACATCATATCCGATGGTGAAAAAGTATTATACAATCAGACCGGAAACCCAGGGATGACAGTTGGTGGTACCGGAGATGTACTGGCTGGCATTATAGGAGCACTGTTTGCAGTAAATCCTGCAGTTGAATCTGCATCCTGTGGTGCGTTTATAAATGGTGTTGCCGGTGATCTGGCTTTTGAAGAAAAAGATTTTGGGTTACTTGCAACTGATATTATTGACAGGGTTAGCGATGTTATGAAATCAAAATAAAGGAGAGATTCAATGGAAAAATATGAACGGAAAATCAATGTAGACCTCGAAAGGAACAGAATAAGACTGGTAATAAGTTATGGGGAAGATGAAGAAATTATCAAATTGAACCTTCATGAAGCAAGAGATTTACTCGGAAAACTTGATGAAACCCTTGAAGACTATGAGCAGCGGAAGAATGTACGGATAGATTAATACCTGATTGGGTGGTTGTTTGGCAAAAGAGTTTACCCATATTATTGATGATAGAGTGCAGATGATTGATACCAGTCAGAAAAATTCTGTGACACGTCTGGCGGTTGCTTCAGGAAAAATAATACTTACAGAAGATACAATCAGCAAAATACGCTCCAGTTCCATAGAAAAGGGAAATGTACTGGCAACTGCAAGAGTGTCAGCCATCATGGCTGTCAAAAGAACATCTGACACTATTCCTATGTGCCATCCCATACCAATTACTGGTATTGACATCGACTTTGATGTTAATGATGACTCAATAACAGTTAGGGTTAAAGTTAAATCAGTCGGAAAAACCGGTGTTGAAATGGAAGCACTCAATGGCGTTTCAACTGCTCTACTTACCATATGGGACATGGTTAAATCTGCTGAAAAAGATGAAACTGGAAACTATCCCCATACAAAAATCCAAGATATTGAAGTTGTTGAAAAAACCAAATCAGAATCTATATAAAAAACCAACCTAAGTACAAAATAAAAATTGAAGGTATATGTTAATCAAAAAATAAGAGGTACAAAATTTGAAAATTATAGGAGGACCAGCATCCCAGTTACTTGCATCCCGAGTTGCAGGAAAAATGAACAGTAAACCTGTCCTGTGTGAATTTGATAAGTTCCCTGATGGTGAGTTGTATACACGTATCCTGGATGATAACATTGAAAATGAAAAAATTGCTATTATACAGTGTACGTATACAGATTCTGATTTTATATCGCTTTTACAATTAATTGATGCCTGCGAAGGTGCAGAACAGGTCAATGTGGTTATACCTTATCTGGGGTATAGCAGGCAGGATGAAAAATTCAAAAGTGGTGAGGCCATCAGTGCCCGTGCAATTACCAGAGCACTTACCGCAGATAATGTGTTTACTGTAAATATCCACGAAAAAAGTATACTTGAATACATCAATGCAAATAGCACTACCGACCTTGAAGCATCATACCTGTTGGGTAATCATATAGAAACTCTTGATTTAAAAGAACCGTTGATAGTTGCTCCTGACTCCGGTGCAATATATCTTGCTGAAAATGCGTCCTCAAAAACAGGTATAGAATACGACTATCTTGAAAAGGAGAGGATATCAGGTGAAAAAGTATCCATCAAAACAAAAAATATGGATGTTACAGGAAGGGATGTGGTATTGTTAGATGATATGATTGCCACAGGTGGTACTATGGCAGAATCCATCAAAATACTGAAGTCACAGGGTGCTAATGATGTTTACCTTGCATGTATACACCCGGTTCTGGCAAAAAATGCAGTTTTACGGCTGTTTAATGCTGGTGTCCGTGATATCATCTCCACTGATACCATTGAAAAGGCTGAGAGTGTGGTCAGTGTTGCACCACTAATCGCAGATTCGTTGAATAAAATATAATAAAGACATAATTTTATATATTTGTCCAAAATAAAAAGGAGATTAGATTGACCATGACATTGCCTGAAGTATGTCCACTGGACAAAAATTCTGGATGCAAAAAAGAGGCTTGCCATCTATACCACATCGATTGGCGTTCTGGTGATGAAAACTGTACGATTGGTTACCGCTATACACACCGAGAAGGGAAAAGCGCCCAGTCTGTACAGGACAATTATGCAGAAAATGTCCGCATGAAACTGGGTAAAACAATTGATGAAATGCCAGAAATTAATGACCCAAGAAGAGAAGAAAACCGTTACCAGGATTTTACTATAAATACAGAGGAAAAGAGAAAAGGAAATCTTGAGACTAAAAACAAAGCTAACTCGTCACAAATAACCGAAGTCGAAGAAATAAATGAAAAAGTTGTTACATCTGATAAAAATACGACTGTTATCCAGTCCTGCAACAGTGATGAAATTATCGATTCGGATACAGAGAACAATAATTCCAAAAAATCCAGAAAAAGTATAGACGAATCCATGGAACTTGATTTACCCGATGATTACGAAAAAGAATATTGGAAATAATAATGTGTATTTCAAGTCAGGATTTGATGAAAATATACCACCAGCTTATGGATGAATTTGGACCCCAATATTGGTGGCCGGCAGATACTCCTTTCGAAGTAATCGTAGGTGCCATATTGACCCAGCAAACCAAATGGACCAATGTTGAAAAAGCCATATCCAATCTCAAAAATTACAACCTTTTAAATAAAAAAGCACTCGCAAATACAGATATCGAAACCATAGAAGAACTTATATATTGCTGTGGATTTTACCGTCAAAAAGCTGCCAGATTGAAGAATGTAGCTGCTTACTTTTCTGAAAACGGACTTGATTCTGTGTTCAGCCAGGATATCGATGAACTAAGAGCAACACTTCTATCATTAAAAGGTATAGGTGAGGAAACTGCTGATAGTATAATACTGTACTCTGCTGAAAAACCCAAATTCGTAATTGATGCCTATACAAAACGTATCATGGGGTGTCTTGGAGTTAAAGGTAATTATAAACAAATTCAAACACTTTTTGAAAATAAAATCCCTGTAGATGTAAAACTCTATCAGGAATATCATGCGTTGATTGTAGAATATGCAAAGAAATACTGTGTAAAAAAACAGTGTGATAATTGTATTCTTCTCGAAACTGATATAAACTCCTACCAGAATAAATAATGGTAATATGGAGAAAAAACGATACCAACATATATACGAATCCATAGATATTTTTGATGATGTTGAAGAACTGGCTGAAAAATTCATGGAACCAGTAGGAGTGATATCATCCATACTGTCACAGAAAACTGTATCAAAGGTCAAAAAGACTCAACCCAGGGTACAGAAAAACATTCACAAACATCTAAAAGAATGGGAAAAAGGTTATACAATACAGGAAATCGCAAAGAGAAATAAACTTCCTGAATCCCTTATGGCAACAATCTTGCTAAAAGAAATGGGCTATTCGAAAAAACAAATATTTAGTAACCCGGATACACTTTCAAAACCGCGTTTAAAAAAAGAAATAAAAGAAGTTATAGAATCGGATTATCATTATTCACCCAAAGCCCATAAAATGCAGAGCATCAGGGGACAGATGGGTGAGGATATAATTGAAAAATGGCTAATACACAACAAACTGGATTATTATACCGAAGATGACCTTCGTGACTATGGACACACAAAAACACCTGATTTTGTATTGAATGATACACTGATTATTGAAGGTTTAGATATTCAATGGATAGAAAGCAAAGCCCTTTTTGGTGATGAAAGGGAGCACAAACATTATTTCAAGAAACAATTCAAACAGTATGAAGAAAAATTCGGTCAGGGAATGGTTGTTTACTGGTACGGTTTCCTGGAAAATATAGACCTACAAAACCATATCATAAAGGATTATGAGTTTTTCTACAACCACAAGCTCGTAGAAGATGTTGACAAGCTTTTAAGTTTTTCAATCCAGTGGTAAATGAATCCGTTTTAATTTTCCAGCATCCATATCCTGTCCAGTATAATGCACTTGTCTGAAAGATTTTTCATAGGTATTAATTTTAGGTGTTCTATTGTCCAGACCGGTAACAATATCCCCTGCAACTTTATTATCATAACCCAGATGCATATGGTTCTCATCAAGAGTCACAATCCGATCATCTAGCTGAGATTTTAATTCCACAAGATCAAGGTGCAACTCCCATATTTTCTGCCCGATTTCATCAAACTTTTTCCTATCTGCATCTGGTTTATCGATATTAAACAATCCTGTACCCCCACTACTTTAGCCAGATCTACAAACAGGGGGAGAACGGTAACTAATTGATTATTAACCCTGTCCCCCTCCTAACTAGTATTTACTAGCAATAGAAAATAAGTATGTCAAATAATAAATAATCTTAAGAAAATGAGTTCAGAAACGTAATTCTGTAATTGAATTACAGATACCAGAAATATTAAAACTGTAAAAAAAGAATAAAAAATAAATAATTTTTAGTTCGAGGAGAGTATTCTGGATAATGGTTCAATGCTTTCGGACTGCAGGTTGAAATTTCCGATTGTTTTATTATCATACATTAGTCCCTGATTGCCCATTAACACAAGCATTGAATTTAATTCTTCTGCTGCTGGATCTCTGAATTTATACAATTCAAAAATATCTGCCAAAACACTGAGAGAGTTATTATGTATTCCATTAGTGATACGAGTCATTAAAATTAATTATGCATGATTATTATTAAATACTTTTGGTTCGGAAATGTACGAACAAAATATTTGCATCACTGATATCACTAGCATTAGATTTATATCAAATAATAATAAGGAAAGCTGTCCATATATCATAGTTTAATAGGATTAAAGTTAATATATTATTAGTATTTAATACAGCCGACCCTATTCATTTAAATTCATATTCAAAAATATAATATCGGTGAAACAATATGGCAGATATCAAACACTGGGCAGATGTTGCAGCAGATAAAGCATTAAATCGCGGGGGCAAACATCTTGTTGCAACCGGTATAACTCCTTCCGGTCATATACATATAGGAAACATGAGAGAAGTTGTAACCGCTGATGCAGTCTATAGAACACTGACTGATAAAGGCGGGGATACAGAACTTATCTATATCGCAGATACCTATGATCCCCTGAGAAAGGTATATCCATTTCTCCCTGAGAGTTATTCAGAACATATAGGAAAACCATTATCAGAAATTCCCTGTCCCTGCGGTAATTGTGAGAATTATGCACAGCATTTTTTAACACCGTTCCTTGAATCCTTAAGTAGGTTGGGAATCCATCCAAAAGTATACAAAGGTGACGAACTCTACAAAAGCGGTTCGTATACTGATGCGATAAAAACCGCCCTTTTAAACAGAGATGAAATTTCACGAATAATCGAAGAGGAAACAGGGAAGGAACCCAACCCCGAATGGGGTCCGTTCAATCCGATATGTAACGTGTGTGGGAGGATAAACACCACAAAAGTAACCGGTTATGATATTGAAAATGAGACAGTGGATTTTGTCTGTTCCAATGGGCACTCAGGTACGGTGCCAATGACCGGTGGTGGAAAACTTACATGGCGTGTGGACTGGCCCGCTCGCTGGCAAATTTTAGGTGTCACAGTTGAACCTTTTGGAAAAGACCATGCTTCAAAGGGTGGGTCCTATGACACTGGTAAGCGGATAGCGAAGGAAATCTATGGGTATGAACCACCATATCCGGTAATCTACGAGTGGATCATGCTTGGTAAAGAGGGTGCTATGTCTTCATCCAGTGGAGTAGTGGTTACAATTTCTGATATGCTCAAGGTAGTACCTCCCGAAATTTTGAGATACCTGATTATCAAAACAAAACCTGAAAAACATATTTCCTTTGACCCGGGATTGCCGTTATTAACACTGGTTGATGAATTCGAGCGTATAAAATCCAGTGATGATCTGGATGAAGCTGATGAGCGGGTTTTTGATTTGTCACATGCATCTGGTATCTGCCATACAGACATTCCATTCAAACACATGGTTACTATCTATCAGGTAGCCAGGGGTAACTTTGACCAGATACTGCAAATTTTAAAACGCGCTGGATATGACACCAGCAATGTACATTGTATACGTGAACTTGTAGATAATGTAAAGAACTGGCTTGAGATGTACGCACCGGATTTTGTGAAATTCAGTGTAAAGGATAAATTACCTGAAAAAGCTGCAACCCTCTCAGATGAACAGAAAGCTTTCCTTGGTGCACTCGCAGAGGTAATAGAAGAAAGAGGTCATTTAAGCGGTGAAGATTACCATAATCTAGTTTATCAGGCAAAAGAAAAGGGTTCAACTATACATTCAAAAATGACTGATATGCTCAATACCAACCCGGAGTATCTGAATCCGAACCCAAAAAATTTGTTTAAAGCTATCTATATAACAATGCTTGGACAAAAATCAGGTCCAAAAGCAGGATGGTTCCTCTCATCTTTTGAAAAGGATTTCCTTGTTAAAAGATTCAGAGAAGCTTCAACATACAGTCCCTGATTTATGAATTCTGATAACAGATGGGATAACCTGAAATCCCAGTTCCTAGTATGGGAACAGGAATATTCCCATGTTAAATGGGGTGGACCACGATCCATAGAGATGGTAAGCTCCATAATTCCACCAGAATGTAAAATTTTGGATGCTGGGTGTGGCAACGGACGGCATCTGCTCCCCTTGTCAAAACTATATAATGTTACAGGGATTGAACTTTCCCCTACTGCGCTTAAAAATGCAAAATCATATATTGAAAAAAATAACCGATGTGCTCATTACTGCGTATCTACAACAACCCATCTTCCTTTTTATGATAAATCCTTTAATGGAGTATTATGTCTGGGAGTACTGCAGCATCTGTATGAAAATGAACGGTTACTGACTGTATCTGAATTTTCTAGGGTTCTGGTTCCCGGTGGTTTTCTCTTTTTCGAGGCTTTTGGGGTAGATGATATGAGGTATGGTAAAGGTGACAATACAAACCCCGAAGAAAACACATTTATTCGAAACAAGGGGATAATCTACCATTATTTTACCAGAGACGAGGTCAAATTACTTCTAGAAAAATACAGGTTTCAAATAAGCGACATCAGGGATATGAAAACTGAAAAAAAGTTTAAGGGTGAAAGATACACCAGACATATGATACATGCGGTTGCACAAAAAGTTTAAAACGCTATCCCAAGATAATTTAACAGAATTATAAGCAGTGCCCCGAAAATACCACCAATCGCGCATACAAGGAACACTATCCACGTATAGGCTATACCCAATCCAAATACTATATTTGCACCAATAAGAACAACGAGTCCTGTTACAGTATTAATAATAAGTTTTTTGATGGATCTCAACAATATATACATTACTACTGCTGCTATAATTGCAATCACTATAACCGATAGTTCTGGTGTTGTTGGTATTACTGGCATAGTATCAATGTAAAAAAGGTGTAAGAGATATATAAAAATTACTGAGATAATATTGAATCAATTGAACCTGTTATAATTGTTTCCAGTTCACTGACATCTGAATATTCAACAATTGATATTTTATCGTAGGTATTTCCAAGAACCATTGAAGACACATCTGCATCCCTATCATGCATACAGATGACAGGGATGCCCTCATGAACTGCATGACATATTTCATAACCAACTCCTATAGACGGCACTGTTACCTCCGCAAGAAGAATATCACTTGACTCTATCAATCCAATATCTCTTTTAAAAATTTCCTGTTCTCTCATACCTGACTCGGTATATTCCAGAGTGGTATCCACAACATGCCAGCTCATAATCTCAAACCCCTGATTATGAAGAAAATTACATATACAATTGTATACAGGCAACATCTTCCTCCCACCGCGTATAGAACCCGAAAAGAATATTTTCATAATACACCTCTGTAATAGTGTCCTTTGGTATGCCCTCTCAATATATTTTTACATCCATAACGGGATGTATTGCTGTCAACAGCATCCCTATAAATACCTGTTAATTTTGCAACATGGTAGGATTCATACATTCCCGCGTTAATTCTTATGCTGTATAAACCTGAGTTGAGAATTTCTTCTATATTATCAAGCATACATAAATCCCTTGAATTAAAAATATGAGTCCTGCAACTTGTATCCATCTCCATTGGAAATGTAAATCCCTTCCTATCAGCTATTTCATATTTTCCAGATCTGCATGGAGATCCACAGGATTTATGATTTCCAAAAATACCGCCAATAAAACAGTGTTCAGATACCATAACCTCTATTGGACCGTGAACGATACATTCCGCCGGTCCGAACGATGATATTGTTTTTACCTGGTCAATTGTCAGCTCAGGGGATAACGTCACTTTTTCAGCTCCGTATCTGAGCATATAATCAAATGATAATTTATTGAACACGTTTAATGGTGTATCAACAATAACGGACAACCCCATTTTTTTTGCTGTTTTCAAAATTCCAGTATTGGATACCAAAACCCCATCAAAATTATGCTTTTTTACCTTATCAAGTGTTTTTATGACATCCTCCATTTCGTTGTCAGTTATTATACTGGGTGTATTGAGATAAATCCTGCATCCTGAGTTATGTGCAGTTTCTTTTGCATACTGGAGGTCGTTTTTTAAAATTTCAAAACTTCGGTATTTTAAAATTTCAAAATAGATAATATCTGCACCTCCAGAAATAGCAGCCATCATCTGACTGATTGAACTTACATTTAAAGCAAGGTTTGGGGTATTAATATCAGAAGTCACTGGTGCTGGTTTTAAATGTTTTTCGTAGGATTCGTCTCCTTCCTTTTGAAAGCGTCTACATTTTTCAATCCGTTTTTTTTCAAGCCCAGATATTGCTGCATTTCTGATTGCATTTATCCGACCAATTGGTATGAAGATATTCTCATCTGAATGAATGGTTATTTTTGAAGGGTCAAATACTGTATCCCCCATCTTTGCAATCTGTTTTTTAATCTGTTCTTCAGAAGTCGGTTTCTTCGATGCTTTTTCAACTACATAATCAGATGTTACCAAAACTTCATTTATTCCATCACTCATTTGAGTTACAAGATATGAACCGACTGATGCCCTCACAGTAACAGTGACCGGTATTTTTCGAATTGGTGCAGAAGATGTGAACGTCTTTTCAAGGGATTCATTGAGATTTTTATCAAAGGTTTTGTAAACCCTTCTGCCGGGTTTTATCTTATTTTTAAAAGGTATAGCTACTAACGAACCCGCATCTGCACTATCGGTTTTCTTTACGTTTTTGTATATATTTGTCACAGTATCTCCGATTTCGTCAATCCCTTCAATACCTATCCCATCACCAATACTTAATGTATCTGAAAGTCTAATTTCCAGATTTTTATATCTGCGGTTATAATCCATAACTTTGCCCACTGGTAACCCACGGTTATATGGGCGTACCGGGTTAATGAGGTCATATATTGGATTACCAATAAGATAGGCAGTTGTAAAATCCCTGTTAAAAAGTTGTGCAAGCTGTTTTAATTCATTATCATATACTGTGTAACCTGATGGATTTTTCATATACCTGTCAATCAATTTCCGGTATATAGATACTACTCCTGCTACATACTCAGGGCGTTTCATTCGCCCTTCTATCTTGAAAGCATCAATTCCTGTATTGATAAGTTTGGGTAAAATTTCTGCAGTGTTCAAATCCTTTGGACTCAGCAGATATTCTCCTTTTGTATCGATCATTTTTCCGTTTTTGTAAAGACTGTACTTTTTACGGCAGGGCTGAGCACAAAACCCCCGGTTACCACTTCGTCCACCGATTATACTGCTGAATAGGCACTGCCCTGAATAGGATATACATAAAGCTCCATGTACAAAAGTTTCTATACCTATATCTGTGTTATGTCTGATGTACTCGATTTGTTTAAGGTTCAGTTCCCTTGCAAGTATTACCCGTTCTATACCCATGTCTTCCAAAAACCGAACTGATTCAAGATTGTGTATTGTCATCTGAGTGCTTGCATGTACAGGAAGGTCAGGTACCAGTTCTCTTGCAAGATAGATCAACCCCAAGTCCTGCAATATCACTGCATCTGTTCCGAGATCATGAAGGTGATAGAGGATATTGACAGCATCTTCAATTTCGTTATCTTTTATGAGAACATTAAGTGTCACATATACCCTGACACCTCTTAAATGGGCGTAATCTATAGCTTCTGTGAGTTTATCCTTCGAGAAATTGTTTGCATACCCTCTGGCACTCAGGGATTTCATACCAAGATATACTGCATCTGCTCCATTTTCCACTGCAGCTATAAGAGAGTTCATGTCACCTGCCGGTGCCATCAATTCAGGTTTTTTCAACATATTAACATCAGTCAATCAGTGGTTTTTATATAACTAGTCGTCTGGGCTATATTAAAAAAATAATTTAAAATAAAAAATATTTGCTCCTCGATTAATAAGGTAGAGCCTGATTATATATAAACTGATTCCAAGTACTACCAGATTAAAAAGGGCTTTGAATACCGGGATATACCGGGTTTTGAACCACATTTCAATCAGGCCGTCCATTAAAAAGTGAACTACCACTTGGCTAAACAGCCTGTCCGACAATTCTGACCACTGTTAACCTATTTTTACCTATTAGACAAATAAATATAAATTATAGATTAATTTATTTACTAATATGGCATTCATCCAATCATCCAAAGACCAGACATGGCTGCTGCCACCTGATATAAGAGACATGATAAGTTCTGACCATATCTGCTACCTGGTAGATTCGTTCGTAGAAGAACTCGACTTCAGCGAGTTCGAAGATAGATATGCGGGTGCTGGGCACCCCGCATATCATCCAAGGATACTCTGCAAAGTACTGATACAGGCGATGCTAGATGGTATCAGATCGTCACGTACCATCGCACGATGTGTACGTGAGAATGTAGTATACATGTACCTCGCTGAGAAACTGACTCCGGA
>NZ_JBKGYF010000031.1:0-17933 GCF_046546175.1 Methanohalobium sp.
TCTTTTTTAGATTCAAGTTTAACGCTATCGCATACATAATGCAGTTCATTGGAACGCTTAACAACAATCCTGGAATCGATACTGCGGTATTCAAGCGCCTTTGTGTGAGGTCGTGGAGTGTAACGGGATATATTAACCTTATCTGGTCTGTAATTTTTGACCCAGTTTACACTTTTATAGAAATCCTCATCTATTTCTCCTGGAAATCCCACTATAATATCTGTAACCAGTGTTAAATCATCGAACCTATCCCTGAATTTTGTTATAATTTCATCAACCTCTGACATGGTATAATTGCGGTTCATGTATCCGAGTACTTTTTCAGATGCTGATTGTATCGGAAGATGCAAAAACTTGTATATTTTATCGTTTTCATAGACCTTTAAAAGGTCATCAAGTATGGGATACACTGAAAATGGATTCATCATACCTACTCTGATTTTGAAATTACCGGGTATGTATGATACTCTATCCAGCAGTTCTGGTAATAAAACATCATCCTTTTTATCCATCCCATATTGGGCATTATCCTGAGATGTTATCCAGATTTCCCGGCAACCTTCAGAGACTGCAGCCTGAACATCTTCAACAATCGAATCGATATCAAACGACCTGAGTTTACCCCTTGCCGCCCTGACAATACAATAGGCACATCTGTTGTTGCAACCCTGGGATATCTGGCAGATGTGGATATTTTGATTGAAACGGGTTCTTGGTACATTTAAAATTCCATCTGGTTCATACGAAAAGATTTCCAGTCTTTTGAGGGGTTTGGCATTGTTTTTTGCACCGTCTATACTAGCAAGTAACTCACTGATTTTTAATATTGAATTAACACCAAGTATATGAGCATCAGGATTATTATCCAAAATATTTTCAAGCTGGACCTCTGGCATGCACCCGGCAACTATTACATCTACACCGTTTTCACCAAGTTCTCCGATTTTGTGAAGTATTTTTTGTTCTGTTGTGTACTTCACAGTACAGGTGTTTAAAACAACAGCATCTGCACTCTTTTCATCAACCAGTTCATGTCCCTGGCGTTTGATTGAGTTCATCATTATTTCAGAGGCTGCCTGACTGGAGGGGCAGCCATAGGTAGCAACATGGATTTTCATTTTAATGGATATAAAATATATTGAGTAACATATATCTTATGGGACAGCTTTCAATAAAGCCGTAGAGGAGTTTCTTCTTTATCATGGATATACATGGATTCTGTAAACCTCACAACACCGGAGCTTCCCATGGATATGCTGTGAACTCTAGCATCACCGGTCCCAAAAAGATTAACCTGCTTTAGAAAGGGTCCAGAAGTTATTCCGGTTGCTGCAAAGATAATATCCTTACCAGGTACAAGTTGATCTGTTTCAAGGATTTCGTTCATATTGTCCTCAGTTATACCCATATTTCTCAACCGAGGCATCTTTTCTTCTTTTTCCTTCTCGATTTCTTCACTGGATTTTCCTTTGGCTACAGACGGTAGCAACAGTCTTGCAAGGACTTTTCCACCAAGTATTTTTATTGCTGCAGCTGTAAGCACCGCTTCACCTGATCCACCTGAACCCATAACTACATGTACTCCTGAACCACGGATGGCAGTCGCGACACCTGGTATCAGGTCACCATCAGTAACAAGGTTAACACGGGCTCCAGCTTTCCTGATATCCTCAATCATCCTATAGTTGCGCTCTCTGTCTAAAATGACCACTACTATTTCGTCAATATTCCGATTAAGTGCTTTTGCTACGATATTGAGATTGTCAGCTACAGGTGCATCAAGGTCTATTTTCTCTTCAGGATGTTCTTTTTCATATCGAACAACATCTGACCCTACTACAATCTTTTCCATATATACATCAGGTCCGTGGAACAACCCACCTCTTTCGGACATAGCCATCACTGAAATAGCACCCGGCATACCGTTGGCTGCAAGGTTTGTACCTTCCAGTGGGTCTACCGCAATATCCACTTCAAGGTCACCTTTACCGGTACCTACTTCTTCGCCTATATACAGCATTGGAGCCTCATCCCTTTCACCTTCACCGATTTTGATGAGTCCTTTCATGTCAAGACAGTTCAACATCCTGCGCATGGATTCTACAGATACATGGTCTGCATAATTTTTATTCCCCAGTCCTACCTCATGAGCCGCAGCAATAGCTGCAGCTTCTGTTACATTAATCAACCTTGGAAGCAGGTTTTTTTCAATTGGACCTGCATTTTTCATCATTTCCTCAGCTTTTTTAGGATCACTCATTCCATCATCTCGATTCAATTATCTGTCTAAAAGTTATAATAGGACATATATTCTGTTTATATAATACGATTTGGGTATTTCATTTTAAAACATCGACAAGAGCCACACGCTCAAGAACAATGTCAGGTATTTTTTGTTCACCCACAGCATTTATTTCAGGTTCAGTGATGTTAAATTCTGATACGATCAAATCTTTTTTGAATTCATTATAATCTAGCAATGTTTTTTCACTGATTAATTTATTTATACTTTCAAATGCGGATTCAATATTACTATATTGTCCTAGTATAACAATAGCTACGTTATTTGCGCCTTCATGTACCCCCATACTGAAAGCATCTTCAATCTGGCGCTTTCCGGATGCATACCGCATTATTTCTATACCGGTGTCCTTTGCTCTATTGTTTCCATTATCAATTGCTCTCAACGCCTTATTTACTGCAAATTCTAGATGTCGCTTCCCTGCAACCTTGTCCGCATTGAGTGCCTGAACTGTAACATTGTTTACTGATGCTATTTCATTTAATTTCTTTATAAAATCCTGCACATTATCAAGATTAACCGAACCACTTGAAATTTTTATATCCATGGTACCAGATTAGACACATATATGAATAAGGATAACGGTTGTGGATGGATGCTCTGTAACAGTGCAGAGGAAAATATATTTATTTACTTGTATTATTTTTGATTTAACCTGATATTATAACATCAATTATTTAAATAAAAGATAGATTTTAAATCATATCAGCCTATTTAAATGGTTACATCAATCAAAAAGTGGTTAAATATCATTTACTATCATCATTCTTTTCAGGAGATTTTCAATGTATCACCTAGAATGTATTGAATGCGGAAAAAGACACACAAAAGCAGATGTGGTATACACCTGTAGTAAATGCGGAGGATTGCTCGATGTCATCTATGATTATTCCACAATTGAACTGGATATGGACAAAATCAAAAAACAATGTCCATCGGTCTGGAAATACAGGGAAATGCTGCCAGTAGATGAAAACCAAGAACCAATATCAATAGAAGAAGGTGGTACGCCCCTTTATAAATGTGACCGTCTTGCAGATAGGATTGGAATCAAAGGTCTTTATGTGAAACACGAAGGACTCAATCCGACTGGTTCATTCAAGGACAGGGGTATGACTGTTGGGGTATCAAAAGCTATCGAACTTGGTATGAAAACCGTTGCATGTGCATCAACCGGTAATACCTCTGCATCACTTGGAATTTACGGTGCAAGAGCCGGTATCCCTGCAGTTGTACTGTTGCCAGAAGGCAAAGTTGCACTTGGTAAAGTAGCTCAGGCGTTGATGCATGGTGCCAAGGTTTTGAGCTTAAGGGGTAATTTTGACGAAGCACTAGTACTGGTCCGCCAGCTCTGTGATGAAGAAAAATTCTATCTTCTTAATTCAGTAAACCCCTACAGACTGGAAGGACAGAAAACCATAGGATTTGAAATTATCGATCAGTTGGATTTTAATGTACCGGACCGGGTGATGTTACCTGTTGGAAACGCTGGAAACATCACAGCGATTTATAAAGGTTTTAAAGAATTCATGAACATGAGACTAACAGAAAAAATTCCAAAAATGACCGGTATCCAGTCTGAAGGAGCTGCACCAATTGTAAAAGCCTATCAGAACAAACAAAATGACATCACACCGGAAACACATCCTGATACAATCGCAACCGCGATACGTATAGGCAATCCTGTTAATGCGAAGAAGGCACTGAAAGCTATATATGAATCCAAGGGATTAGCTGACACTGTGAACGATGACGAAATAGTGCAAGCTCAAAAAGATTTAGCCCAACTGGAAGGAATTGGTGTTGAGCCGGCAAGTGCATCATCTGTGGCAGGGCTCAAAAAACTGGTTGATGAAGGAATTATAGGAAAGGATGAGACAGTGGTATGTGTTACAACTGGGCACCTACTCAAAGACCCCCAAGAAGTAGTTGATATGTGTCCAAAACCTGTTGTTGTGGACGCCACAATTGAATCAATCCGAAAAGCCGTATTTGAAGACAAATAAGTGGTTTATCAAAGGATGGTCTTAACGATGCAGCAGGATTATAAACCCCATGAAATCGAAAGAAAATGGCAGAAACAATGGGATGAAAACAGGATATTTGAAGCTGATCCAGACAGCAGAAACAAGTTTTTCATTACTGTGCCCTATCCCTATTTAAACGGAAATCTACATGCCGGACATACAAGAACATTTACAATAGGTGATGTTGTAGCAAGGCACAAACGGATGCAGGGTTACAATGTTCTTTACCCCATGGGATTCCATGTGACAGGCACTCCTCTGGTGGGACTTGCTGAACTTATAAAAAAACAGGAACCAAAGACCATGGAAGTATATTCCAAGTATCACGGAATCCCAAAATATACTCTGGAAAACCTGGACACACCTGAAAAAATCGTAGATTATTTTACAGTTGAAGCTGAACAATCGATGCGCTCAATTGGATACTCTATAGACTGGAGACGTAAATTCACAACCACTGGAGATGCCTATAAGAAGTTTATCGAATGGCAATTCAACCTGCTCTATAAAAAGGGATATATTGTCAAAGGTTCACACCCTGTAAAATGGTGTCCCAGTGATGACAATCCTGTAGAAGACCATGATATCCTACATGGGGAAGGAGCCAATATTGTAGACTACACATTTATCAAATTCAAATACGATGATGTGATAATTCCATGTGCCACCCTTCGACCTGAGACCATTTTTGGGGTCACAAACCTCTGGGTTAACCCTGATATAGAACATGTAAAGGTGAAGGTAAAAAAAGAAGATGAAGATGAGGCAGAATACTGGATTGTAAGTAAAAGAGCCTACACAAAACTTCGCTATACTGAAAGAGAAGTGGAGTATATAGAAGATGTGTCTGCCAAATCTCTGATAGGCATTAAAGCAGAAAACCCGGTCACAGGAGATAAAGTAATCAGTCTGCCTGCCTCTTTTGTAACTGATGAATACGGCAGTGGAATTGTAATGAGTGTGCCTGCTCATGCACCCTATGATTACCTTGCACTCAGGGATATGTATGATAAAGACCTGAGTGAATATGGTATTGACGAAAATCCAAAAGATATTGAATTCATTTCATTGATAGATATTCCAGATTATGGGAAATATCCTGCTGTAGAAGCTGTTGAAGAGTATGACGTTTCCGACCAGAACGACCCGCGTGCAGAAGATGCAACCAGAGCCATCTATCGCAAAGAGTTCCACAACGGTGTTCTGAAGGATATTACCGGTAAATATGCGAATATAGAAGTATCCAAAATAAAAGATATTCTCACCCAGGACCTTATCGAACGGGGTATTGGTGAAATTTTGTATGAATTTAGTGAACCCGTTGTCTGTCGTTGTGGAACCCCATGTGTAGTAAAAATGGTTCGAGGTCAATGGTTCCTGAATTATTCTGATCCAGAATGGAAGAACAATGTATACCGTTGCATTGACCAGATGAATATCATCCCTCCTGAATATAGAAACGAATTCAAAAACAAGGTGGACTGGCTCAAAGACAAAGCATGCGCCAGGAAAAAGGGGCTGGGTACGCGACTTCCATTTGACAGTGAATGGCTCATAGAATCTCTGGCTGATTCAACCATATACATGGCATATTACATAATCGGAAAATTTGTGCAGGAGAACCTTACACCTAAACATATGGTTCCTGAGATGTTTGATTATGTAATCCTTGGTAAAGGTGATTCTGGTGAGGTGGCTGATAAAAGTGGCATCAGCAGAGATATACTTGAACAGATGCGATACGAGTTTGAATACTGGTATCCGGTTGATTTAAGGTCATCAGGTAAAGACCTGGTTCCAAACCATTTGCTCTTTTTCCTGTTCCATCATGTCGCAATTTTTGATGAAGATAAATGGCCTCAGGCTATAGCTGTAAATGGATTTGTGTCTCTGGAAGGACAGAAGATGAGCAAATCTAAGGGTCCATTGTTGACCCTTAATGATGCAGTGGAAAGTTACGGTGCGGATGTATCACGAGTTTATATACTGTCAAACGCTGAACAAACACAGGATGCAGACTGGAGAGCCAGTGGCATCGAAGCCACGAAAAAGCAGATTGATCGGTTTTACAACTTTGCAAAGGGAATTATAAATTCTGATATATCCCAGAATAAAGGAGAACTGCATCAAATAGACAGATGGATGTTGAGCAGACTCCAGCATTATATAGAAGAAACCAATAACGCACTTGATACTATTAAAACCCGTAACGCCATTCAAAACTCGTTTTTCTTCCTGTCCAATGATGTAAAATGGTACCAAAGAAGAGGTGGGAATGCTCTGCTCTATGATATACTTGATGTCTGGGTACGCCTGATGTCCCCATTTGCACCCCATATCTGTGAAGAAATCTGGGAATCCATGCGACATAAAGAATCTGATTTTGTATCCCTTGCTGCATATCCAGATCATGACCCGGAACTTATCGATAACGCTGCTGAACTAGGAGAAGATTTAATCAGCTGTACACTGTCAGATATAGAAGAAATAATAAAGGTTACCAAGATAAATCCCAGAAAAATCGTTATCTACACCTCACCTGAATGGAAGATTGAGGCATATCACAGAGCACTTTCAATGCATAATGAGGGCAATCTGAATATAGGAAATCTGATGAAAAACCTGATGCAGGACCCAGAAATAAAATCCTACGGCAAAGAAGTACAAAAATTTGTACAAAAAATTGCACCAAATATCACAAGTATGGATAGGGAAAAATTCGACAAAATCTATAATGCGAATCTGGATGAAGAATCTGCACTAAAAGAGAACCTGAAATTCTTTGAAAAAGAAACTGGATGTACTGTAGAAATAGAAAATGCGGATAACCCTCAATACGACCCGGACAACAAATCCAAATATGCAATCCCATTAAAACCTGCTATCTACATTGAGTAATTTATAAAAGGTCTCAGGATTTTTCCCTGTTTATTTTTTGTTATATTAATTACTTTTTCACCATTTGTAGGAATTTAGAATACAAAAAAGAACCTAGCAGCGTTAAAAAGTCATAAAAACAATAAACATAGGTCAAAAGTTTCTGATTTTGTTTGTTAATATGGATTAATGTTAGAATCTTATATTTTTAATACTGGATGAAGTCGGCATTATAAAGCTTAAATTTTTAGCTCATTGGAAACTTTTCCTGTCATAAACGATTGATAGAAACTGGCAAACCCATTCAAGATGCTCAAAAAGAACTATAAATATAAGGTCATATGGCTTACAAGCTGAATAAGCACAAAATCGTTTCACATGAACACTAATTCAATCCATTGCCTAACAGATAATGCAAAATAAGTATTTTTTAAAATTTCCTGGGTTTGAAAATTATTGGAGAAATAGTATGATACCTATCGAAACTCTTGCGATTATTTTTGGACTGTCGTCTGCCTTATCATGGGGAACAGGGGATTTTGTAGGTGGATGTGCCGCCAGAAGGACAAGTGCTTATTCTGTGGTTCTGGTTACACAAATCATGGGTATTATTACATTCCCAATTCTTGCATTTGCGTTTTCAGAGAGCCTACCTCCGTTAAACAATCTTATGTGGGGTGCTTTTGCAGGATTTTTTGGAGCTGCAGGATTGATAGCACTGTATATGGGTTTGGCCAAAGGAAAAATGAGTATAGTTGCTATCCTGGCTGCAGTTATATCGGTGATTATACCTGTAATATATTCAGCTTTAAATGAAGGTATACCTTCCATTTTTAAAATCACAGGTTTTATTTTTGCAATTATTGGAATATGGTTTATTGTTAGTATGAATGTTGAATCTAATCTAAAAGCAAAATATTTAGAATATCCACTATTTGCAGGTCTATTATTTGGTTTGTTTTTCATATCCATTGATAATTTCAGTGCCACTGCAATTTATTGGCCATTAACAGTTTCAAGAACTACGGCATTTATCATGCTTACAGGATTCATAATGTTAACAAAGGCTGTAAGTAAACCCACATCTTATGTGATTGTAATAGTTATCATTGCAGGATTATTTAACACAGGTGGTGCTACATTTTTTGCTTTGGCTTCAGGAGCTGGAAGATTGGATGTTGCCACAATTCTGTCATCACTAAGTCCTGCAGTTACAGTATTACTGGCATGTATATTATTAAAAGAACAACTTGCTTCGCGTCAATGGTTAGGAATATTATTCTCCCTGGCAGCTATAATCCTTATATCGATTTGACAATCCACATGTACATTTCTAAAGAGCTCTTTGGATTCTCTTTTTTAAATAAAAAGTTTGTATAAACTAAAGTCAAATTATTTCAGGATTATGTGATATATTATTAACATTAATAATACATCTGAAACTAATTAAAATATAACAAATAAATAACCGAACTCAATTATGCTTAATCAGTAGAAGCAGTAGAATTTAATGCACACATATACAGTTCGCTTTTGTTTGTAGGTACTCTTGGCATGACTTACATTTTTATAAATAAATAACTCTTATAAGGATTGAAATATAGGAGAAATGATAAAATGAATCTATACAAAGTAAACTTGGAATACAAAAGCGATGTAAATAAAGAAGAAATACTTGGTCTGGTAAAACAACACGGTGGATATAATATAGAATTGGACCACAATGAATCACCCTTAGAACCTGATGAACTAAAATTTGAAATAAACGAATACGATGCTATCCAAGACATTGACACAAAATTAAATCAAATGTATGAGAACAACACAATCTTTTACTACAAAACGAACGTAGCGGAGTACCAAAAAACAAACGATTTTTCATTCATGAAAGGTTATGATTAATCTTTTTTTTTATAATCTTGTAAGAGTTGAAATTTATTATTAACAGTTACAGATGCATTTGCATGTTTCTTTAATAGGGGGATAAACAGTTGCAGAAGGTTTAAATTGAATAGAACTCATAATTTAGATTGTTAGGATAAAAGGGGCTGTTGTGTATCACCTTTTTGCTTAATATTCTGTGTACGCATATACTGTACTGATAGGTGTTGTCTGTAACATGTCGAAAATAAGCAAAAAGTTTGAAGGTTATATTGCTAATTTAAGTTTAAACCGTAAACTTATCGCGTTTGCATTAACCTTATCCATTCTACCAGTATCCATACTGGGTCTGTATGCCTATGACCAGACCCAGGATTACATTGACTCCGAACTACAAGAGAAATTACAGGAACAGGTTAAACTGGAAAAAGACTATATCAATGCTACATTTTCTATTGCCAAAGAAAGAGTCAGAAATAATCTGAACACATCAAGTAGTGAATTATACTCCATGGGAAATCCCAAGATTGTTAATGGTCATATGGTCATCGATGGGTATATTATCAACAACAATTCAAACATTGTAAATAACCTAACAGAGCAGATAGGTGGCAGAGTCGCTATATTCCAGGTTACAGACAACAGGGCAGTGAAAATTTCGGAAAGCATTGAAGAAAATAATATAGATAATCTAGAAAACGAAAGTTTTGCTCCCGATGAGATGTATAAAACCGCTGTCATAGATGGTAAATCCGACATTATTCGGACAAAAGTACAAAATGAATGGTATCTCAATGCCTATCGTCCCATAGAGGACTCTTCAAATAAAGTTATCGGTATATTGTGTGTTGGAATTCCTGAAAAACCATTCACCAATAAAATAAGAACTCAAGCGGAGACTCTTGTTTCTGGTAAAACTGGATATGTCTACGTAATGAATTCAGACGGGAAGTTAATAATTCATCCATATCTTGAAGGAGAAAATGTTCTTAGCTACGATTTTACACAAGAAATGATATCAAAAAAAGAAGGACATATTCGCTATATATGGGAAGGACGGGACAAACTGGTTGGTTATACCTATTATGAACAAAGAGACTGGATAATTGCATCCGGTGCTTTTGTTGAAGAATTTTATGCTCCATTATATGCAATTCGGAATAGTTTGACTTTTGTAGTACTTGTATTCGCACTATTGGGGTCAACTATAGGTATATGGTTTTCAAGGACCATAACAAAACCTGTAAATGAAATGCTTGAAGCTACCAATAGAGTATCAGAAGGCGATTTTGATGTCGAAATTAAGAACACATCCAAAGATGAAATCGGTCAACTGTCAAACGAATTAAATTCAATGATTGCAAACCTTAAAGAATCAAACAACCTCAAAGACCTGTTTACAGATATACTACGTCATGACCTTTTAAACCCTGTAACTATTATTAAAGGGTATACCGATGTATTGCTTAAAATGGAAAATGACGAAAAGAAAATTAAAACACTGGAGACTATAAAACGCAACACAGATAAACTTATCAACATGATAGAAAATGCATCAAAACTTACAAAATTAAACACAGTTGAGGACCTTGAATTCAAACAACTGGACATAGGTGCCATATTTAAAGAAGTAGTCAAGAATTACCAGCCCTATATCGAAGAAAAACAGATGAATGTGGATTTTAGAGCAGAAGGTGAGTATCCCTCCAGAGCGGATTCATTTATAGAAGATGTATTTTCCAATCTTTTATCCAATGCTGTAAAATACAGTCCTGAAGGAAGTAAAATAATTATAGATATACATGATGCTGGAAAATTCTGGAAAGTAACAGTAACTGACTTCGGGGTTGGTGTAGCAGATGAAAACAAACAGCTGATATTTGAAAGGTTTAAACGTGCAGACAAAGGTGGAGTAAAGGGTTCAGGACTGGGTCTAGCCATTGTTAAAAGAATCATAGAACTGCATGGCGGAGATGTAGGTGTAAAAGATAATCCTGAAGGACAGGGAAGTATTTTCTGGGTTACAGTGGAGAAATATCAGGAGTAAATATTTCAATACAAATCATTACGTCTATCACTTAAAACCGTTATATGGTTTCGAATTTTACTGGTTTCATCTAGATCAATCTGGCGGACCGTAATACCTTCAACATTCCCTGCATCCGCTTTAACTTCCCCCCATGCATCAATTATCATAGAACCTCCAGAATAGGTGGTATACGGGTCATTACCGGTACGATTGCATGCAATATGTGGAATCTGGTTTTCAATCGAACGTGATTTAGCAAGTGTATACCAGTGATTGATTCTGGGGTCTGGAAATTCGGCTATCGTCACAAGTATATCAGAACCCGATAATGCCAGTTTCCTTGCAATTTCAGGAAAACGTAGTTCATAACATATTTCAAGCCCTATAGTCAAATTTTTCAATTTAATCGGAACTATTGAGTCCCCTCTGGAAAAATAGGACTTCTCACGTCCGAATGGATGAGTTTTCCGGTATATTCCAGCAAGTTTTCCTGATTCTATACAGAATCCGAGATTGAAATAGGATTGTCCCCTTATTTCGATGATCGAACCTATCAGTATGCAATCATAATTTTCTGATAATTTTGCCAGTTCCTCTATTGTATGGTATGGGGATGTTTCAGCCAATTTTTCCATATTGTCATAACAAAATCCTGTGGAAAAAACTTCAGGCAATACTATAATTTGTGCACCATCCAAGGCAGCTTTTTCTGACATTGTAACTGCTCTATTAATATTTAACTGTTTATCACAGTGAGATACATCCATCTGTACATACGCAACATTAATACTTGCCATCGATATTTATACTCCATGTTTATGATTTTCATTAGCAGGAATATGTTAAAAAGACAATTTGGTTTGTTTGGTTTTTGGAACAAGTCCTCTAATATCAACCAGTTCTTTCATAATTTCTATCAATATTTCATTTGCCATGTGAACAACGTTTTTGTCGTCATCGTTGATTTCATATGCCCTGTCTCCTGGTGGTATATTAACCCTTGTTATATCAGAACGATACTTTTTGAGATTGGAATCCATCGATTCCTGGATAACACCATCAAATAAATTAAGCTGGTCATGTATCTGTTTTTCACTGAAACCAATCAATTTAAGCTCATGTTTGAAAACTGGTCTTTCAAATAGGTTAAAAGCGATATAAACCATCACAGGTATGCGATATTCTGCATCCAGATGTTTTAAATGGGTACAGAGTAATGAATAGATATCTTCAGAAGTTCCATCAGAATCATTCAGCAGCCTGTAGATTTTGGATGGTGGTATTTCTATTTCAACAAGTTTATCCATATCCCGGAGTGCACGCAGATATCCTGTCAAAAATAGGCGATGTTCATCATACCCTTCATTTTTTAATTCTCGTGTAATCCCACTAATCGATAACTGTCTGCCATCCAATATTTCATTAATTTTTTCATAAAGGTATTTGGGCATATTTATCTCTACTAACTTTAATTATTATCAGCATAAAATTATCGGTTTTGCTTTAAACCTTATCATTCATATAATAATTAAAGTATAATTTATCTTGGATCAGGAACAAATATTTAATAATAAAAAGACAATTTTTAAAACCAATCAATATCATCAGATATTTCCTCCATAAATTAAAACCAACAATTGTAAATAAATATGAATCTAGTACCCCGTAAAATATTTTTCACCAGTGGTATTGGTACACACAAAGAACCACTTGAATCCTTTGAAGCTGCCCTCCGTGATGCAAGTATTGAAAAATTTAACCTAGTGACAGTAAGTTCCATTCTACCACCGGGTTGCGAATTTGTATCAAAAGAAGACGGTCTGTCAGAACTTTGCCCGGGAGAAATTGTATTCTGCGTACTTTCAAGGATTTCTTCAGATGAACCCGGCCGTCAGATAACCACATCTATCGGGTGCGCCGTTCCAAATAACAATGATACAATAGGATATATATCGGAATACCATACAACAGATAAAACAAAAACATCAGCAGGTAATTACGTAGAAAAGCTTGCCAGAGACATGTATCACTCATGGACAAAGGAATATCCATTGAAAACCATACATATTGCAAGGTCAACAGAGGTAAAAAAGGAATCTGGGTGGACAACTGCTATTGCAGCGGCAATTTTTATAATTTGAGAACATATAACTACATATCATCAAATTCTGTGTATTAACCAATTCTCAACCGGTAACAGTGGCCCCATTAAAAGCCAAATAAATTTTAATTTCACAACACATTTATCAAGTTTAAAATCTATATACACTATAAAGACCCTTATTCAAGAGAGATTGGAGGTTGTAGTAGTAATGGGCAAGAGAACTAGAATTATAAATGATCCATCAGAACTGGTCCCGCTTTTAAAGACATTTGGTTCCAGTAAGCACAAACAGGTATACGATGCCCTGTCCAAGATGTGGATGTCAGAAAGACAACTAGAAGAGTATATGGGCGAAGATGTTACCACCAGCATCGATATCCTTAAAAAAGGAGGTCTTATTGAAAGTCAGTGGCAAATGCCAGAACCAGGCAAAAAACCTGAAAAAGAATATCATTCCGCCTATTCTAAAGTACAATCCAATTTTCAATGTTCCCTCGACGACCTGAGCGAGATAATAATGCTGGCTTTTCAACCCTATGAAGAAGTCAAGGATACAATCGAAGAACTGGAAGAACTAGTTAAACAGGGGAACAATTCTTTAAATAATTTAGCCCGTTCACTGAATAAAAGTCCGTTGTATTTGCGTGCTCTTGCAAGAAGGTCAGATAAACTATCTGTAATGGGTCAAAGACTTAGAGCCAAAGAGGATATTAAATGATAGACCTCCTGCAAAGTAAAAGCGGGATCACAAAGTTTTTGATTTTGATAGAAGTAGCTGCCCGCCAACCCAATGTAAGGCAGAAGGAAATTGCCAAGAAAATTGGAGTTACTCCACAAGCTGTTTCCGAATATATGAAGGAATTAGTTGAAGATGGATTTATCTCTTCAGAAGGTAGAGTACAATACAGGATTACAAAAGATGGTGTTGAATGGGTACTGGAAAATGCTGCGGATATGAAACGTTATGCTCGTTTTGTGATGAGTGATATCATCAGTCATGTATCAACCTGGACTGCTATTGCAGAAGAAGACCTTGATAAAAACGAAAAAGTATATCTTGAAATGCGTGATGGTCTGCTCTATGTAAGTAATAACAAAGTCACAAATTCAACCGGAATCACCATAGACGAGGCTAAAAAGGGAGAAGATATAGGAGTTACTGATTTACGTGGACTAATAGACCTTGAAATTGCAAAGATTACAGTATGCAAAATCCCAAAGGTTGAGCGTGGGGGTTCCAGAAAGGTAGACCTTGAAAGACTGCAAACCTTATCCAAATCCAAATCCTATATAGCTGCTATTGGTACAGAATCACTTATAGCTCTTCAGAAAATCGGATTGAAACCTGATGTGATGTTTGGTGCAAAAGAATCAATTGTAGAGGCTGCATTTCATGGTTTATCATCACTTGTTCTGGTTATCGATGAAGAGATTGCTACTATATTAAGCCGGCTGGAATCCGAAGACATGGAATATGAATTAATTGACCTGACAAAACCGTAAAGGAGTAAATTATGAAAATACTTGCAATTTCTGATACACATATTAATAAAGCAAATACCCCTCAAAACCTTACAGAGTTGATAGATGACTATGAATTGGTCATCCATGCCGGTGACTTCACATCTATAGATTGTTATAATGAATTTGAATCCACAGGAAAACTCAAAGCTGTATATGGTAATGCTGATGACCCAGAACTCAAAAAACTGCTCCCTGAGAAAATAAAATTTGACGTAGAAGGATTCACCATAGGTGTAATTCATGAAGGCGCATTATCCGTTACTGATACACTTGCTTATAGATATCTAGCTCTGGAAATGGAAGTGGATGTACTGATATTTGGACATCTTCACCGACCTATAGTAGAACAAGAAGACGTCATGCTGGTCTGTCCAGGTTCACCCACAAAACCCAGGATGTCACCGCCTACAGGAGTGGAAATAACAATTGAAAATGGCTCTGTTACAGGACGTATAATCGAACTTGAAGGGGGTTCATGTGAATCGCTTGAATTAACCCGCAAATTCAGGGAAGAAGATGAAAGTTAATACTGTACCAATTAATTCACTCAGTGATAATTATCAGAAGTTTCAAGCTTGAATATAACTCCCATATCCTGCAGACTGAGATGGACTTTATCTCCAAATTCCAGGACTTCATATACATCTACATTTTCTCCCCAATCATACACGTAATCATAGGGACCCTGTATCGGCTGGAATCCAAGTGACATGAGTCTGTTTTTTATTTCTGAAGGTGTAGCTCCTCCATCACTGTTATACCATATCAAAAGATAGGTTTTCATATTTCATCACCACTTTATATATTTGCTTTTTTATTTATCATAGTTTTGGTTATCAAATTGTGAAAAAAAAATGAGCATCAACCAAGTGCTAATTCACACATGATAGACGCAAAACAGGATATGTTTTTTATTCGGTTTCTTTAAGGGACTGCAGTGCCTGACGAACCATTTCATAATAGTGATTTTTATCAGGGTTGTAGTGATCTACAGCTTTTTTGATGTTTGGGTCATCACAACCAAGAGATTTGATGCGCTCAAGGGTATGTTTTGCTGCATCCATGACCCACATATCCCGGGTATCTCCATCAACCACATTTATTGATTCAGGCCGAACTGAAGTTATAACATCACCTTCATCTGTAGTATAGGTATTTGGTTTCCCCACGATTGCTACAAATGCAGGTTTTTCACATTCAGAAAGGACCTGTGCAGCTTCCGGTTGATATTGACCGGCGTAGATCAAAAAAGACCCTGTTGGGTCTGAAACACGTCCCCTGAGAAACTCCGATTCGGTACCTATATCTTCTGTTTCTGTAAGTGTCCCTACAATAAAAAGTCGGTTTACCTTTGCACCTGTAGGAGTTAAAAGATACTGTGGAGAATACTGATCTTCACCGTCTTTAAATGTCAGATTGGATTCCTTGAATTCCTGAGCAAATACACGTTTTGCAACTTCTCTAATAAATGCCGCCATTTATACCACCTCAGCTGAGGCAATGAGTTCATCAAGAGCATTTTCATCAAACCTTGATTGCTGTTCAATTGACTCTACCAAGACATACCGGTCAAGTTTTGGACCTGTGATTGTGTAATATTTACCCATAAGTTTACTTTTCAAATATTCAAGAACTACACTCGGATCAAGTGCTTCTGATGCCATGGATTTGGCACTATCAAGGGTTATATCACCAATATATTCGGTCATCTCCCGGTTCAAAAGTGCCTCATGTACAGATTCACCATCATCCAGAACAGCTTTAATCCTTAAATCATAGACCCCCTCAACTTTCCCGTGTTCCGGGCAGGCTCCTTTTGACAGCGGACGATTACATTCTGGACATCGTTTTATAAGCCCTGACCCTGATTGCATATCGACCATTGCTCCACTCACAGTAACCGAGGACGTCCCAATTTCTATATCCTCATCGATTTCCTCTATACCACTTGTCCTGTTAAAGTTAATCTGGAATTTACCGTTCCACTCATCAACTACAACATTTCTGAACTGATAGGTTTTACCTTCCTCTACTTCTGGAAGATTTGCATTAGCCCAATTTACAAATTTGATTGTACTGGTTGGGTCTCCTACTATACCTACTTGCGATATAGATTCGTGAGAATTATCCCAGATCTGGAGTACTTTAGCCTTGACATTGACCCATTTACCATCTTCCACTAGGTCTTTGATATTAACAAGGGGTGTTTCCATCTGACTTCCATAGAATTCATTTCTTGGTATGTTATGTTCCTTCAAAAAATAGTTCGTGACACTTCTTCGTGCTTCACTCATAGGAACTTTGAACTTGGAAGTTAATTTATTAAGTCTTTCTTCGATTTCTTCCTGTGGAATGTCTACACCAAAATCAGAAAACCTATCTCTGATTTCTTTTGCTGTTTCTTTTTCATCCATTGTAATACACCTATTACCTCTTGTTTGTTTTAATTAGAGAGGCATATAGTGATATGTTTTATTTTTATATAAAATTATTCAGCAGAGTGAAAGTATTATTCAGTTTTAAAATCCATACACACCCTGTGAATTATTTTTCAAGCATATCAGCCACAGCCTTCGCAGAATCCCCTTCACCAATAACAGTAACTACATCATTATACTCAAGAACAAGATCTCCGTGTGCAATAATTGATTCTTCATCTCTTCTGACCATTAACATCAGGCTTTCTCTGGGTAATGATAGGTCCTTTACAGTTTTTCCAACAACGGCTGGGTTGGTTACTGTTACTTCCAGAATTTCGCCTTCACCACCTACCTCACACATGGAGAACATATGAGGTCTGCCTATCATATTATCAAGAACTATAGCCGTTGTCTTGGCAGGGCTCATTGAACGGATTTCAAGGTCCCAGAATGCATGAAGGTTTTCCACATCATTTACTCTTGCTACAAGCTGATCCTTTTTGAATCCAAACTTGCTTTTTGCCACCTGACAGACAAGAAGGTTGGTATTGTCTTTATCTGTAGTGGCAATCACATATTTTGCATTCTCGATCCCTGCGTCTTTGAGAACATTCATGTCTTCCCCATCACCATGAACCGCTCTGATTCCTGAATTCATCAATTCATGACATTTTTCTTTTGATGAATCAACAACTACTACATTCTCACCCCGTTTTTCAAGCCTTTTTGCCAACAATCTTCCTACATGCCCTCCACCTACAATTAATAC
>NZ_JBKGYF010000032.1:0-17315 GCF_046546175.1 Methanohalobium sp.
AATTAAACGAGAAAGATGATACTTTCTCACCTGAGTTTACATCATTTTATGTAAAGTTAGGAGTGCGGATATACCTTATAGATTCCAACAACAGCATGATTTCTGAAAATATTGTATCAAACAATGGTTGGGGCATCTATCTTGGCTACTCCAACAACAATATTTTAAAAGACAATAATGCAGATTCAAACAATGTTTTCGGTACCCATCTTGCTGAGTCTAGTAGCAATCTAATCAACAATAATACCGCATCAAACAATATGGTCGGAATAATGCTTAATTATGAATGTAATAACAATGAACTGACCAAAAACACTGTAAATTCTAACAACGATTACGGTATTATATTTAGACATTCTATCAATAACAAGCTAAATGATAATCTCATTTGCAACAACCATAATGGGATTTGTCTGTTTGACAGCGGCGGTAACTTCATATACAACAATTTCTTCAAAAATACAGACAATTTTGTTGTAGACAAGTTTTCGAGTAATATCTGTTACACCTCCAAAACACAGGGTCCAAATATTGTAGGAGGGCCATTCGTTGGAGGAAACGACTGGACACAACCAGGTGGTGGAGGATTCAGTCAGAACTGCACAGATGCAAACAATGACGGTATCTGTGATTCACCATATAACATCGATAATAAAAACATCGATTATTTGCCTCTTACAATCAACGCATCCATAGATGTTGAAAAATACACCAATGGATTGGATGCTGATAAAGTGAAAGGACCAGAGATAAAGGTAGGCAACCAAGTTACCTGGACGTATAATGTCACTAATACCGGTAATCTCACATTGAACAATATCACTGTTACAGATGATAAGTTGGGTGAGATATCCTGTTCAAAAACTACTCTTGAACCAGGTGAATCTGTAATTTGTACTGCAAACAGCACTTCTCAATCAGGTCAATATTCAAGTCTGGGTAATGTTACTGCTATTTGTAAAAAGGAGCTTTGCGGTGGAATTATTTTAGATGACAGCGACCCCAGCCATTACTTTGGAGCAACCCCATCTATCGATATAGAACTATATTGCAATGGTGAGGATGCTGACCAACCCAGAGGTCCTACTATGCAGAAAATGAATCAGGTAAAATGGACATATGATGTTACAAATACTGGTAATATCAACCTGACAGACATCAAAATCACTAATAGTGAAAACATGGAAGTGAACAACCCAAAAGACACACTCAATGTATCAGAATCCATAGTCTGCAATACTACAGAAAACGCAAAACTTGGACAACATAATAACTATGGTAATGTCACCGCCATGTATGAAGGAACATTGGTTAATGACAGCGATTCGAGTCCTTATTTTGGATATGACCACTGGGTAGATGTCCCTACAACAAACCCAATATTTCTGATATGTATGCTATGTATTGCAATGCTGTTGTCCTTGAGGAGAAAACAAAAATAAGAAAAGAACTTTGCAGTTCGTTTAATATCAATTTAAGATCTGGAGAACCATCTCCAGATTTTTTTGTTTTCCATGTTGTCAACATCGGCTATTTTGAAATCTTTTCCTGCCGGTGATGACAATACAGAGACCCTGACTGTTCCCAAATCACTCCTGCGCTGGAATGGATTGGAGCTTATTTGCAGTGATTGTATATGGTTTTTCAATACAAATACGTGATAGCGGTTTATATTCCGATACCTGAAAGTCAATTGTTTATCCAAAATAGCAGTCCTGCCTGCGTTATAACGAGACAGTCCCAGTAAAATGGCAGGAGGCAAAAGCAGCAGAGAAACCCATCCATGCGGCAGCAGTTGAAGTAATAAAACTAACACAAGAACAGGGATTGATGAACGTATTACATAACGTTTCCTTGACCTTATGGGAAGTAGCTGCATATCTTCTTCCTCAGGCATACTATATTCAGGAAATATATCTTCCAAAAACTTTGACAGTTCACTGAAATGCAGCAGAGGATACAATCTGGTAATATAATCCTGTTTTTCAGAACTGCCACCTGCAACCTCTGCTGAAATTGAACACAGACCAAACGGCTGTCTCAGCAGACCATCCTGCACAGATAATGCCTGTACCCTGTTCAGGTTCAGGTTGTACTCTTTCTGCTCAATTACACCCCAAGATATCCTAAAATCATCATCCTGACGGGTAATGGTAAAATTTGCATACCTGACCATGAAAACCAGTGTAGATATAGCCCATGACAACAATAACAATCCGAGCAACAACATTGCAAGCAAAATCACATTGACCCCGGTTTCAGGGATAATCTGTTCCAGTACAAATCTCAGATAGGCATCGGGAATGTACGGATAAATCTGGGAAAATACAGCTGCTATGACGGAAAACAATAACATAAATCTTCCCGATGTAGCACCTGCCAGAAACAAATTCCATGGAGAAATATGGTAACTGTTTACCTTTGCTTCTTTTTCACCATGTTCTATTTCAGCCTGGTACTCATCATGATATTTTTGAATGGGCTGGGTTTCCAGGTAACCTTTTATGTTTTGGGTCTCTTCAATGGTAACAGCATTAAGGGTTAGCTCAGATTCCACACCACTACCAGCTGTTTTGACCTGGACACTGGCAACCCCCAGAAGTTTCAGCAGGATATTTGTGCGTATGTTGACAGTCTGCACTCTTTCTCTCTTAATCGACCGCTCCTTTTTAAACAGCAAACCTCTCCTGATATTCAGGTAACCGTCTTTATACTGATAGGTATAAAAGTACCATTTAGCTGCAGAATATAGAATAAGGAGAACAAAAAAGATAACAGCAATCCACAAAAAATAAGAAATATTTACTCCAGACAGTTCCCCCCTTGTCGACAGTGCGAAAAAGAATAGTGGAGGTATTGCATAAATAATACTCTTGATAGTATCCAGGATAATCATAACCGGATGCTGGTGTTTGTACTCAGACATCTTCATCACTCAATCTTGTAAGAGATGCAATTTCTCCCATAAGTTCTGAAGCTTTTCCTTTCGACAGAGCAGGGATGTAATGGTCTGTGGCAGCTGTAGATATACGTAGTGTTGCCAGCCCGAAGGATCTCATCACAGGCCCGTGTTCTGTATCTACATGTTGGACCCTTACCATAGGTATCAGGGTTCTCCTGACGATAAATATACCATGCTGGATGTCAATCTCATCTTTTCGTATTTCATATCTCCAGAAACGTATTCTAAGCCGAGGGGCTACTACTGCCGACCATACTGTAAAGATTGCTACCGCTACTATCCCTATCCAGCCCCATTGAACCGGCAAGTTCCAGACAGAGCTTACAAGAATAATATAGGATAGAGGAATTGTTAAGAGGACAAGACCTAGCAAGAAACCACTGATAAACCAGGATTTCAAGGCACGGGGGTCAATACGTTCATTGGGCTCATTTTCAAACATTAACTATCTCCTTAATACCACTTGTAATCAATAAATACCGGACTGCCTGTTTTGCAGGGCGACATCTGCGATATTTAGAATAAGGTCATCGAAATATGTCATTATTGAAGCACTAATGGTTTATATCAGTGATATAATAATAGATTATAATAATATTTTCTTTCATAATTTGATTCTGGTGGTGATATTATAAAACAGATTCACGTTTTTGATATGGATTATACCTTAGTGGTGCCTGATGAGGAGATTGATAAAAAACATTACTTTATGACTATAGACCATATAGAACCCATTTCATCCATGATCAAATTATTCAACGAAATCAAAGCCAGTCACCCAACTATAATACTTACGACAAGACATCCAGATCTTAAAGACCAAATCAGAGAAAGATTTGGTTGCGATGTAGAATGTAGGAATTTTTGCTTAACACCTGATGAAATTTTCAAAGAGCTTGAAACGGATGAGAATTTTGAAAGTTTCATATCATAGGTTTTTGAATGGAAAACCGATGTGTTGAACCAGCTTGCAAGTAATTATAAATTCGTAATTTTTTATGATGATATGGTCCACAGATACGATATATCCAAACTTAAAGAGAACATATATCTCAAAAAACCGCTACATTTAACAGAAGATTAATTAACCTCAATTTAATAAATACTAAAGGTAGTCAAAGATACAGACATTCCTTCCCTATTCTAGTTTTTTGGAAATCATCTAAATGATTAGATAATAAAAGATTAGCTGACTGCTCTCCCACGAGTAAAAAGCGTGTCCAAAAATCCTTAATTAAGTTATAATATTTAACAGGTTATTTTGCAAAATTTAGTTATTGAAGAATCTGATTCGAGAACGCAGCAGTTGGTATACTCATACAGTTGTTCAAATGTGGATAAATTATAATTTAGAGAAATGATGCTGTTTCAAGCATTTTTTATGTTATTTTTAAAAATCAATCTGCAATAAATAACTCAATTTGTAGGAAGATAAAAGTGAATGATTGATTTTTGGATTACCAAAATTTTAATGGTTTCTAAATACAAAAACAATGACATGAATATAGATACTATAAACAAAACAAGCAAAGAACTCAAAAAGTTACTAAAACTTAAAAAATCACCTGTTGCAGTGGGTTTAGTACCAAATAATCATAAAATTCCAGAGAATATAGACAAAATCGATGAAAAAATGTGCCACTGTCAAATGGTAAACAAAGTACGTAAAGAATATATCCAGTTCTACGCCCTTGAAGATGATCATCAATGTAAAAACGGTGCAGCTGTCCTGGGTATGAGAAAATTGAAACCTAGATTTGCCAACGGTACTGATCTCTTTAAAGAGAATCACTATAAAGATATCTATTCAGCAAAGAAAACTATGGAAAAAGTACCCACGTTAGAAGCAGGTACTATTAAATCAATAATTTATAGCCCCCTTGAAAAAGTCAATTTCATTCCTGATGTTGTGCTTATCATCGATACACCTAAAAAAATAATGCAAATCTCGCAGGCATTTCTTTATTGTTTTGGCGGTCACTTAAATACAAATTATACAGGTATCTTAAGTCTATGTGCAGATGGCGTTGTAAAACCTTATAAAAATGACCAAATAAGCGTAACTTTAGGTTGTGAAGGGAGCCGTGATTTTGCTGATATCGAAGAAAATGAGATGATAATCGGTATCCCCACAAAATATCTAGATTATATCTTAGAAGGAGCTGATAGTATGTTTAGTTAATGCCTACTCTATCTAATACTAATATATTGTCAAAAATATCTTTATGGTGTTTGTTATCTATTATATTTATAAAAATTGAATGAAGAATACCCATCTAGCATTGCATCAAATAGTAGATTTAAGAATAACTCTAAATCTTTGTTTTAGAGTAAAATGGATTAATAGATTAGTCAGTTCACACCAATTCACTTTGATTATTTACATCAAAACTATGGTTTTTTTCCAGAATATGCTCTTAAAATGTACTGAATCCTGGTAATCAAATACCTACCATGTCATATTCATGATTTTAGAACATTTTTGAAAAACTCTATTTCGTCTCTGTTAAATCCATTCAACAATATCAAAACAGCAAAATAAAAAACTGCACATATAGCAATCATAACAAGAGCATTCAACAGGTTAACAGGATCCCATAACAGGACTATAAAAGACATTAAAACCGAAGAAAAAAGACTTTTTGATATAAACTTTGGATTTACATCGAATCTGAGATATTTCGAAGAATAATATGCAATCATAACCATACCGATTATGAAAGAAAACAAAGTAGTTATAGCCGCGCCTATTATACCGATATAAGGAATCAGCAAGATATTCAATCCCAGATTCAATATTGCTGCAAACGTCCAGATTTTTCCAATTGTTTTTGTCTTCTTTTCCAGATAAATTACTTTTTCAAAAATAATGAAAATACCAAAAATCAGTGCACTAAGTGCAACAAAAGGTGTTATCAAACGTCCATTGGATGCGATTTCTGGTGTTGATAATATCAGCAATATTTGTTCTGATAATAGAGATAACCCAAAAACAGCTGGAATACCAACTGAAAGGAAATATTTCAGGGAATAACTGAGTATCTTTTTGACCTCATCCAGATTATTTTCATCATAATATTTGGACAGAATCATCGGCAGCATGAAATTAAGCGGTGCGAGAAACATCCGCACTATATTCCCGAGTGTATAACCCGGTGTATAGAAACCGACAGCTGAAGTTCCCAGAAACCCACTAATCACATAACGGTCACTGGAATTTACAATCCACTGTGACATACTCCCGGGAACATTGGGTATTCCAAAACCCAGGTATTCTTTCATATTCGCAAATCCCGGTCTCTTGATGCCTATCTCTGACAATATCATAACCATTATAACCAGCAGTACCATAATATCTTTGGATAAAAGACCAGCCAGAGCACCGGTAAGACCTTCACCCATCAATACAAAAAACGATACAAGTACAATGAATAGAACTGTTTTTGTAACCAGTAAAACAGAATGTTTTTTGATCTGCTGTGTTGCTCTGAAATAATTGAAAAGAATACCATTCAGAGATTCCAGAAAAATGACTGCTGATAGAATCTGTACAGCAACTGTATCACCATCAAATAAAACAGCAGCTATTTTATCTGCAAATAAAAATACCAGAAGAGATGCTAGAAATCCTGTAACTATCACGATAGACAAAAACGAATAGAATATTTCCTGGAAATCTTCCTTTTTCTTAACTGAGGGTAAATATCGAACCATTGCAGCAGGCAAACCAAGCATCACAAGATTTGGTACAATACCGATTGTAACAATAATCTGGACCCATATACCATAACTCTCAATTGGCATATTCTTTGTTAATACAGGTAGCAGAATCAACCCGCTCAAGCTTCCGATGAAGTTGGTTATTCCCACAAGCCCGATTCGCTGTGCAAATAGTTTGTATTCACTCATCCTGATGGTTCATATCGTACTGCATCAAATTAAACTTTTCTTCAAAAGCAGAGCAGTGTAATATGGAAATCTTGGAATCAACCATCTAAGAAATCGTTTATAACTCGATTCTCCTTTTACAACAAGCAGTGCATTGTACAGCATCTCTTCTCTGTTTGTCAGCATTTTTGCAAATATACCAGGAAAGCGATAAAATAATCTGGAAAAAATTAGTGAGTATTTCAGGTTGTCTCCAAAGACTTTTTCGCATTCAATAGAATAACTGGATAATTTAGAGTTTGAAAAATCGTTATCTTCAAAAGCATTAATAACAATATTCGCTGCGATTTTCCCAGACATTATCGCATAGGGTATACCTTCACCTAAAAACGCATCCACGAACCCGGCGGCATCACCTACAAGCAATATGCGGTTGGATTGTATATTCCTTTTATATCCACCAATTGGTATGGAATGTCCGTGAGGTTTTGCATATTCAAAGCTCTGGTCTTTAATATAATCATAATATGAAGTTAGTGGTTCAAACTCTGATGGATTACCAAATATTCCCATGCCTACAGAAAGGTAATTATCTTTTGGAAAAACCCAGAAGTACCCGTTTTTTGCTCTCCCAAAATCGACTTCTGTAATATCTATATATTTATTATTAATGTGCTCAATCGGTGCCGGCAAATTAGAAACCAGTGAAAAAGCGTTTTTCCTGGGTTTCGAATCAGAACTTGCTTTTTTGGCACATACACTGTTTACCCCGTCTGCGCCAATTACAATCCGGGAGTTAAACAACTCATCTTTAGTATAAATAGCGACATGGTCATTTTTAGTATGAACAGATTTTACAGGTGTATTTTGGATGATTTTTGCTCCTGATTTGGTAGCCTGTTGAGCAAGATAATAATCAAATTCAGATCTTGAAACCTGTATCCCGATAGGAACAGCTAGCTTTGATTCCAGAACATGGTTTTTGTATATAACCCGTGTTCCATAACATCGTCTTTTTATCAAATATTCAGGAATTTTAAAATCCAGATTATCCAGAGCATGTTGGGACACAAGACCTGCACATGGTTTTTCCCTTGGTAATTTGGATTTTTCGATGATTAATGTATCCAGACCTTTTTCAGCGATATGTTTTGCAGCTGTTGTTCCTGCCGGACCGGCACCAACTACTACCACATCATACATACGGAAGTCCTTCGATTTCCTTTGCCTTTTCCCTTGCGAAACCTTACCTTTTTGTCATGAAAAATTTGTATCAGGACGGAACAACCAGCACCTCTTTATCAGAATGCCTTACCACTTTATCAGCAACACTTCCGACCATAAACCGTTTAATTCCGGAAAGCCCCCTTGTACCCATAGCTATCAGGTCGATATCATTTTTATCGGCGAATTCAATGATTTTATCAGCAGGGTCACCTTCAAGTATTACAGATTCTACATCAAGATTTGCATCCTGACCCAGTTTTTCTATATATCCTGTAGCTTTCTCACTATCTTTTTTCATCATATCCATGGCAGCTTTTGCCCAATCAGGACCTTTGCGGGACATTGCAGCACTCACAGGTTCTATTACATACACTGCATATACCTTTGCACCTGTATTTTTAGCAAGTTCTATTCCTGAATGTACCGCGTTCTTGGAATTTTCTGAACCATCGGTCGCAATTAATATTGTATTATATCCAGTAGACATACAACTCACTCCCAATATGAATGTATGGAAGAATCATATTTAAGTATTTAAGAAACAATTATAGTTAAGCACCGATTATTTGTTTTAGTTTAGATACATAATCATTTGCTGATATGATTATAAGCACCAAATGTTGAGTTATCAACTATATACGGTTTCAATATTTCTTACCCGTAAAAATAACATCTGGAACCCAAATAGGTTTTTTTAAATCATTAGATAACCAATATATCAGTTAGACAGTGCAGGACTACATCCTCCTGTCATTGATTACTTCCTCTCGTCCATTATCTCCCCCCTAAAAAATCTCTCATAAAAAGGGAGTGATTTTGGTACTGTTTTTTAACACTTTTCAAGTTAAAAGATAATTTCTGGACTCTCCGATCCAAATTCCCACCAAAGCATTTTAAAATCCTACCTTACTATTCTGATATAGATGCAGAAATCCAAATTATCAAAACGCAAATCCAGGCCAAGAAAACGCAATAAACAGTATACCTACGAAAAAAATTACATCTTCTGGTGCGTTCAGTGCAATGTGCCCCTCATTGGAGAAGAATGCTGTATATGCAATAGTAATGGTAAAAAAATAAATCTCTCACAGCCGGGCGACATCAGGTTCTGTTCTTCCTATGAACGTAAAATACTATCACAGAAACTCATATCTACCTATGGTTGCAATCCAATAAAAGATAAACTAATCCTTTTCAACAAAATACCAGGTGAAGACAAGACAGATGAGGTTATTGTTGATGGTTATCATTTTGGGACTTTACGTTTTGACCTTGAAACCCTTGATTATCAATTTGATCTTTCATTAAACGGTGCCAAAATATTACAGAATTA
This sequence comes from Methanohalobium sp., assembly GCF_046546175.1. Taxonomy (NCBI): domain Archaea; kingdom Methanobacteriati; phylum Methanobacteriota; class Methanomicrobia; order Methanosarcinales; family Methanosarcinaceae; genus Methanohalobium; species Methanohalobium sp. The sequence goes on from NZ_JBKGYF010000032.1 coordinate 9,411, forward strand.
TACCGATAATAAAACCGTGACAATAAAAGATATGAAACGTCATTTAAGCGGTAAAAAAGTGGATTTTGACCAGATTGAGGATTACTCCGGTGACATAAAAGAGGGTGACCATGTTCTTGTTAAAACATCAAAACTTACAGGTTATGGAACTGCCTATCTTGACAGTAAAGATTTTTCCACATCAGAGAAAGCAGTGTTAAAGGTAAAAAAGATAGATAACAATCCAGTATCATTAAGTCCGAAGAATCCGGGAATAGATGATGTTATCAATGCCAATATTTCCTACATAAAACAGCTTCAGAAAAACGCGATGAACACCATAATGGGTATCGTGAACCAGAAAGAATACAAAAATCTCCCTGTTCATGTATCATTTAGCGGTGGAAAGGATAGTCTGGTGGTCCTGGATTTGGCCAGAAAAGCTGTTAAAAACAGAAATGTTAAAGCTTTTTTTATTAACACAGGCCTCGAATATCCGGAAACTGTCGAATTTGCAAGGCAGTTTACAGAGAAAAATGATATCGATCTCATAGAATCCGGTGCAGGTAATAAATTTTGGGAAAAAGTAGATGACTTTGGTCCACCTGCAAAAGATTTTCGATGGTGCTGTAAAGTATGCAAACTTGCTCCTGCAAATTCCGTAATTGATAAGTGCACAGAAAATGCAAATGTCTGTCTTACCATAGACGGAAAACGAAGGCATGAGTCTTTCTCAAGGTCCACAATTTCAACCATTGAACAGAACCCGTTTGTCCCTGACCAGTTGAACATCTTCCCAATCAAAGACTGGAAAGCCATCGAACTCTGGCTTTACATACACTGGCAGGGACTGGAATACAATCCGCTCTATGACATGGGTTTTGAGCGGGTCGGATGTTATCTCTGCCCTGCTGCACTTTCTGCAGAGTACCACAGGATGAAAGAAATTCATCCTGAAATGTATGAGAGGTGGAACAATTGCCTTCTGGAATGGGCGTACAGAAACGGTCTATCTGATGAATATGTTGAATACGGATTCTGGAGATGGAGACAGCTGCCGCCAAAGATGCTGAAACTGGCTGAAAAACTGGATATTAAAACCACGCCTGAAAAACCTGAAGAACCTTTCAGTGTGGAAATGACCTCTGGAATATCTCCATGTAAATCAGGTGGATATACTGTTGAAGGGACTGTCAAGGGTATTTATATAGATCAGGCAGTGGATATCATGAATATCCTGGGAAAAACCATATATTCACAGGACCTTGGAACATTACTTGTCAAAACAGGTACAGGCAATGGTACAGTCAAGATTTTTTCATCCGGAAATATTCTGGTCACAGCAAACACCAGAAACGAATCCCACGTACTTTTTAACGAGACAGCCAGACAGTTGCTGCGTGCAGTTAAATGCAGTAAATGCGGTATCTGTCAGAATATATGTCCTGTTAACGCCATAGAACTGAAAAATGCAGACAATAATAGCTGTATTTGTATTGATGAATCCTGCACACAATGTGGTAAATGCACTCAATCATGTGTTGTCCTTAAATATTCTGGCAACTTATAAAAATAAGTGTAAAACAATAAAAACATTGGGCCACTTTCAAAAAACCTTTTTATATCCGGACAGATATATGGATGAATTAACATTATATCATTAAACTATCATTATATAGTCCATTTGACCAACATATAGCAGGTTTTCCATTGAGAAAAAGGTACAATAACCATCTCAAACCCAGTAATGCATATACTGAATACTATATTACCGATAAATTGAATTTAACCCAGACAATTGCATCCATTACCAACGTTTTTGGATATTTTAGTGATATTGATGCAAAAATACAGGATTCACTCGGTAAAATAGGGGATTTGTTTAATTCCACACGAAGTTATGTTTTCCTTTTTCGAAATAACGGGAAAATGATGGATAATACCCATGAATGGTGTTATGTAGGAGTTGGATCCCGTAAAGGGCATCTGCAAAATTTGTCTACTGATATTTTTCCCTGGTTGATGAATGAATTGAAAAAAGATGACATTATATATGTTTCTGATGTTGCATCTTTACCTGATGAGGCACTTAAAGAGAAGAACACGCTCGGTATGGGAGACAGCCGGTCTTTTATAATTATTCCAATGCACATCAGGGACGAACTTGCAGGCTTTATCGGGATGGATAATGTAATAGTCGGTCACAAAGTCGATAATCTCAACATTTTACAGATGGTCTCTGATGTTATCGGGACAGAAATTGAACAAAAACTTGCGGACAAATCACTTGAAGAATCCGAAAAACTACACCGGAGGTTAATAGAAAATTTACCGGTAGGGGTATTAACAACAAATAATGAAGGCAAGATAATTCAATGTAATAGATACCTTGAAACAATTATAGGTTCACCAAAAGAAGAAATTACAGGTCTAAATCTACTGATTTTACCTATAAAAAATGAACTTAAAGACTGTATTAGAACAGCTCTGGATGGCTACACCCAGAATTATGAAGGTGAATATACAGCCATTCTCAGCGACAGGAATATATGGATAAAAGCCTGCTTTACACCCGATATTTCAGAAGATGGTAAAATAGTTGGTTGCGTTGGCACTATTGAAGACCTGACCGGGAAAATCAGTGAACCACCATCAGAAGAAACCAGTCTAATGGAGAAGTTGATGGATAATATCAGCTCCCATATCTGGTATCTTACAAACAGTGAAACCTATGGTCTGGTAAATGAACCACATGCAAGCTTTTTTGAATGCAAAAAAGAGGATTTGAGCCATAAAAATCTATATCAGGTGCATGAAGAAAAAACTGCAGGTTTGATGGTTAGTCTCAACAACTATGTTTTTGAGAATAAAACCCGGCTACAAACAACTGAAAAACTGGTAAACAAAAGGGGTGAACTTCGTACACTTTCTATTATATTAACTCCTGAACTGGACAGCAATGGTGATGTCAGATATGTTATATGTTCTGCAGAAGACATCACTGAATATGAAAAAACTAAAGATAACATCCAGAAATCTGAAATTAAATACAGAACCCTGTTTAACGACTCAACAGATGCGATATTTGTGCAGGACTTAAACGACAACTTTCTGGATGTTAACTTGACAGCATGTGAGTTTCTGGGTTACAGCAAATCTGAAATTCTGAAGATGAGTTATAAAGATATTGATGCTCTGAATCAGGTTGAAAAACTGGACGGTTTTAAAAGGGAATTGTACAGACATGGTCATGCAATTTTTGAAACAGTACATTTAAAAAAAGACGGAACTACAGTTAATGTTGAAGTTAATTCAAGGTTAATCCCGTACAATGATATGCCTGCTATACTTTTGGTCGTCAGAGACATAACAGGAAGGAAAAAATCAGAAGAAAAACTTCAGAAATATGCAGAAGAACTTGAACATTCAAACAAATTGAAAGATATGTTCACTGATATCCTGCGCCACGACCTTCTCAATCCTGCTGGTGTTGTCAAAGGGTTTACTCAATTATTACTCAGTATGGAAGACGATGAATACAAGACCGATGTACTATATAAAATTAGAGACAACAATGAAAATCTAATTGGGATGATTGAAAATGCTGCATATTTTGCAAAACTTGGTTCTACTGATGAACTGGAATTTGAAGTACAGGATATTGCTGCTATCTTAAATGATGTGATATCTGATTTTGAACAGCAGGCAAAGGATAATGATATAGATATTGAATTTTTGCCAGAAGGTAAGTATCCTGCCGGGGTTAACATTGTAATCGAACAGGCTTTTTCGAATTTACTGTCCAATGCCATCAAATACAGCCCTGAAGGAGAAAAAGTAATAATCGATATCAATGATGTCGAAAACTACTGGAAGGTTACTGTCACAGATTTTGGTGAAGGTGTTCCCGATAAAGATAAAGACACTATATTTACGCGGTTCCAGAGAATTGAAAAAGGCGGTGTGAAAGGAAGTGGTCTGGGACTGGCGATTGTCAAAAGAATTATTGAACTACATGGTGGGGAAGTTGGTGTTGATGATAATCCAGAAGGTCAGGGGAGCGTATTCTGGGTTACTGTAATAAAAGCAGAATATTAATATAATTAGTTATTTATATTGATAGCCACTTAGTAACAACTATTAAAGATTAGTTAAATTTGTGTAACCTTTGTTAACACTGATAACTGGAAATCATAAAAATATAGACCTAAAAACAACCATTCATTGATTGGAAACTGATATGCAGGATAAAAACAAAACCGGAAAACAGCTAATTCAGGAACTGGAAAAACTGCGCAATCAGGTAGAAGAACTAAAAAATCCTGCAAGCAGTTGTGAAACATTTTGTAATGATAAATCAGATAATTCAATCCCGTTTGGTGCCATTTTTGATTCCATTCCGGATATCATCGGAATACAGGACACAAATCACGAAATAATCTGCTACAACAAGGCAGGTTACGATTTTTTTAAAACATCTCTGGAAGAGGTAGAGGGTAAAAAATGTTTTGAAATTATTGGCAAAGATGAACCCTGTGAAATATGTGCTACTTCAAAAGTTTATAAAACTAAAAATGTATCACATGTCCAAAAATATATTGAAAGCATGGGTGTATGGCTTGATGTAAGGGCCTACCCGGTTCTGGATAATAGCGGCAGGTTAACAAAGGTTATAGAACATATCAGGGATATCACCAATAAAAAAAAGATGGAAAAGCAGATTCAGGAAAGTTATCAAAAACTGGAAAAACACGTAGAAGAAAGGACAAGGGAACTTGAACAGGAAAAAAACCTGATGAAAAAATACCTTGACGTGTCCGGTACAATAATCATGGCTCTGGACTGCGAACTTAACATAACCCTTGTTAACAAACAAGGATGCGAAATTCTGGGCTATAAAGAAGATGAAATTATTGGTAAAAGTCTATTTGATTTTATACCTGAAAGATATAGAAAAGAGGTCAATATTATAGCAGAAAAACTGCTGGATGGAGATGTAAAATCAGCTCAATGTTTTGATAATCCGGTTGTAATCAGCAGCGGTGAAGAGAGATTGATTTCATGGTATAACACTGTTTTAGAGGATGATTCCGGAAATATAACAGGAACATTAAGTTCTGGTGTGGATATAACAGAACGGAAACAGGCTGAATATAGAAAAGAATATCTGAACCATGTCTTGCGTGCTATACGTAACGTGAACCAACTTATAACCCAGGAAAATGACCGTTACCTGTTAATCCAGAAAGCCTGTGAAACTCTTATTGAGACTCGTGGTTATTATAACGCATGGATTGCATTGATGGACGAAAACAATGAGTTTTCTTATATCTTTCAAGCTGGTATGGGATCTGAATTTGCGTATTTGAAAAATAAACTAGAAAATGGTGATTTGATCGATTGTGTCCAGAAAGCGTTAAAACAGTCCAGAATTATCGCAACTGAAGATCCGGTTTCTAGCTGTAACAATTGTCCACTTCCAGATGTATATAAGGGCAGCAATCTGACTGCGAGGCTGGAATACAATAACAGGACATATGGTGTCTTATCAGTTACTGTACCTGCAGAGTATGGTACCAATGAAGAAGAATTAGAATTGTTCGAAGAACTTGCAGGTGACTTTTCATATGCTCTTTATAATCTGGAAATGGAAGAAGAGAAAACAAGAACCTATAATAAAATGCAGCAGTTCTTAAAACAATACCATGACCTTTTCAACGGAATGAATGATTCCGCTTTTGTCCATGACCTTGAAGGCAAATTCTTAGATGTTAATGATGTGGCAGTTCAAAGACTTGGTTACTCCAAAGAAGATTTGCTTTCCATGGGTCCAAAAGATATCGACGATAATGACAGTCAAATAAACATTGAAAACTATATCAACCAAATTAAAAACAAGGGACATTTTAACTTTGAAGCAGTACACGTGGCCAGAAACGGCAAAAAAATACCTGTGGCGATTAACTCCAGTATTGTAGAGTACAATGGTAAAACTGCGATACTAAGCATTGCAAGGGACATAACAGAACGTAAAGAGATGGAAAAAGCATTAAAAGATAATGAAAAACGCTACCGAAGGATCACGGATAATATGCTGGATGTGGTCAGTCAGATCGATTCACAAGGTAAATTTGAATATGTTAGTCCTTCCCATGAATCGGTATTAGGATATAAACCAGAAGACCTGGTTGGTAGGCAGGCGTTTGAACTTGTCCATCCTCAAGACCGTAATCTGACAAAATATCTGTTTCATGAATGTATCAGAAACGAAAAATCAGCAACAATAGAATACCGTTATCAGCATGACAATGGCCATTATTTGTGGCTGGAAACCGTGGGTAATATTGCCTATGATGAGGATGACCAGTGTATAAAAGCAATACTTGGAACCAGAAACGTCACTGAACGTAAACAAACAGAAAAAGCATTGGAAGAAAGTGAAAAATACTACCGAACCATATTTGAAACTACCGGTTCTGCTACCGCAATTGCGGATGAAAACACTGTCTTTTTACAGGTAAACAAAGAGTTTGAAAAACTTTCTGGATATTCCAAAGAAGAAATCGAAAATAAGAAAAACTGGATTGATTTTGTATTTGAAGATGATTTACCATATCTTAAGGAATATTACCAAAAATTGTTAGTTGACTCCTCATCGGTTCCCAAAAAATATGATTTCAGATTCATTGACAGGGAGGGAAACCAGAAATACATTAGCATGGCGGTTAGTTCTATACCTGAAAGAAGGATTGCTATAGCCACACTACTGGATATCACAGAACGTAAAAAAGCAGAGGAAACACTTGAAGAATATTCAGAAAAACTTGTAAAAACAAATGAAGAACTCAGAAAACTGGACAAAATGAAAAATGAATTTATATCCAATCTGAGCCATGAATTGAGAACACCTATTACATCCATCAAAGGCTACAGTGAACTGATATATAAGGAAAAGCTTGGAACTCTTAATGAAAAACAGAAAGATAGCATGGATGCAGTTGTAAGAAGCTGTGAAAGGCTCCGGCACCTTATCGAGTCTCTATTATATGTTAATAAATTGCAGACAGAAAAAATACAGTATAGATACAATCCGTTAAATGTGGAAAATGTAATAGATAATGTTGTTTCAAACTTTGAGATACAGATTAAAGAAAAAAACATCACAATCGAAAAGCATGTGGACGATAATCTGCCCTATATTAATGGTGACAGGGATTACTTGAAACAGGTTCTGGTACATCTGGTTGATAACGCCCGCAAATTCACATCATCAGGTGGCAATATACAGGTATATGCCTTTGAAGATATCGATGAAAATGATAGGGGATACGCTCACATCATTGTAAAAGACGATGGTATCGGTATTAAAAAAGACCTTATTCCTGATATTTTCAAATTGTTTTATCAGATAGATGGTTCTTTGACCCGGAAATACGGAGGAACCGGTCTTGGTATGCATCTGTGTGAAAAAATAATTGAAACCCATGGAGGACATATCTGGGTTGAAAGTGAAGAGAATAAAGGCACTGATGTTCATATCAGGCTGCCTTCTATACAAAATAATTAATATCCAGTGGATTATTAATCCAACATGGTATATATTCCATCAATAATACGCATGCAAATCCGATAATTTCAGTAAATGTGAAATTAACAAAACCATTTTTTTATATAGATAAAGAAAACCCCGATGTCTTTACAGGCTGTCCAAGAACCTGTACAATTATACATTGTACACTATCAGGCAGTATTTCTTCAATAATGGAAAAAATCTTAACAAAAATACTGCTTAACACACGATTAAAGAAAACGATAATTTCAGGCTTTTGCCTTCACATGCTGCTCAGAGTACTGTAGAAAAAGTAAATGGTAGTATGAAGTCTTTCTTCAAACTACGATAAACAGGGTATCGATGACGGCTTGAAG
>NZ_JBKGYF010000033.1:0-17233 GCF_046546175.1 Methanohalobium sp.
GCAGATCCAACGTCAGACAGGAAAAATCTCCTATCTCCACTTATGGAGGTGATGAGCAACCAATAATTTTGGTTCCGATATTATATATAAGATTTCCATCAAAACTTCACCATAAGGTGAAGTTTGGTTTGCATATAACAATAAAATCGATTTTTGAAACTGCTCTTTATGAATTGTGAGTTAATACATCGTTCGCACCAACTCGCCTCATAGAGAGCATCCCTACAACAACGTCCTGATATATAAAAGTAATGGCCAAGATGGGTTAGTTCAACCAAACCTTCCGGTTATATACTCTTCAGTCATCTTCTTTTCAGGGTTTTCAAACAATTTCTTGGTCTTGGAATATTCTATAAGTTCCCCCAAATGGAAGAATGCTGTATAATCACTTACCCTTGCAGCTTCCTGCATATTATGAGTCACAATTACAACAGAGTAATCCTTTTTAAGCTCATATATCAAATCTTCTATCTTTGACATTGCTACAGGGTCAAGAGCAGATGCCGGTTCATCCATCAACAATACCTTTGGCTCAACTGCCAATGCCCTGGCAATACATAACCTTTGTTGCTGCCCACCGCTAAGGTCCATAGCTGAGCTATTAAGTCTGTCCTTGACTTCATCCCAGAGTGCTGCGTTCTTCAAACTCGTTTCCACTATTTCATTCAATTTATCTTTATTAGTAATACCATGGACCTTGGGACCGTAAGCAATATTTTCGAATATGGATTTGGGGAATGGATTAGGTTTTTGAAAAACCATACCAATTTCCTTCCTCAATGTTGCTACATCGATATCCCTGTCATAGATATTCGTACCATCATAGATTATTTTCCCTTCGATTTTAACGTTTGGTATCCTGTCATTCATCCTGTTTAATGTCCGCAAAAAAGTTGATTTACCGCACCCACTGGGACCAATAATAGCAGTTACCTGTTTTTCAGGGATTTCTAAATTTATGTCACTTAAAGCGTGGGTCTCACCATACCATAAATTGAGGTTTTCTACATCAATAATGGGATTATTGAACGCTTTGATACTGGAAGAGTCATCAGATAATGCATTCTTTACATTTATACCCGGCATAAAATTCACCTTTGAAATTTATTCCTAATTAATATAGCCACTGAATTCATAGCTAAAAGGACTATTAATAACAACAATATACCTGCTGCAGCAACACCTTCCTGGAATTCTGGTTGTGGCTGTCCCACCCATGCATAAATCTGTAATGGCATTGCAGTAAAGAGGCTGAATAGGCCATCAGGTGTTTTATACATAGAAGTAGCTGCACCAATCATTATCAAGGGAGCTGTTTCACCAATTGCCCTGGATAATGATAAAATCGTTCCTGTCATTATACCAGGAAGTGCTTCCGGGAAAACTATGTTTTTTATAGTCTGCCATTTAGTGGCACCTATGCTATAGGATGCATCCCTGACTGAATCAGGTACTGCTTTTATTGATTCCTGGGATGAAACAATCACAATAGGAAGGATAAGAAGTGTAAGCGTAAGCGCACCTGCCAACAAACTTCTTCCCATATTTAATGCTCTAACAAACAACGCCAGACCAAGCAAACCATATACAATTGAAGGTACTGCAGCTAAATTTGATATATTAATTTCGATTATGTTTTTGATTCTGCTTTTTCCTGCGTATTCTTCAAGGTATATAGCAGTTCCAACTCCAAGCGGAAAAGAAAACAATGCAACCAATAACATCAAATAAATCGATCCTACAAGCGCCGGATAGAGACCTGCTTCTTCAGGGAGTCTGGAAGGATTCCCTGTTATAAAATCAAGGTCAAACCATCCTATTGCATCTACCACTACACTGTATATCAATACCACAAGGGATGCAACAGCAATACATGTTGCTATTACAAGTAAAAATAGAAATGAACTTTCTTTAAAGTCCCTGTCACCAGATCTAATTTTCATTCAGTATTTCTCCCTATATCGTGATCTAAGATACTGGCTGATTAAATTCATAATAAGAGTAATTACAAGCAATAAAAGACCAATCGCAAAAAGCGAATTATATGCAGCTGTCCCAGCTGCTATATCTCCCTCAGCCACTTCAACCATTGCAGCTGTCATCGTTTCTATAGATTCTAAAGGGTTGATAGACATATTTGGAAGTCTGCCAGCAGCAATTGTTACAGCCATTGTTTCCCCAATTGCCCTTGATAACCCAAGGATAAAAGAGGACAAAATACCAGAGATTGATGCTGGTACAACTATACTAGTTGTTACATTAAATTTTGATGCCCCGAGTGCATATCCACCATCTCTCAAATCATTAGGAACAGAATTCATGGCATCTTCGCTAAGACTGGATATCATGGGAAGTATCATTACACCTACCACAATACCTGCACTTAATGCATTGTACATACTGGTTTCAGGGAATATTATTTTTATTATGGGAGTTATAAATGTTAGTGCAAAAAAACCATAAACAACTGTTGGCACCCCTGCCAATACTTCCAGTACTGGTTTTATTATTTTTCTTGCTTTTTTGTCCGCATACTCACTTAAATAAACTGAAGTAGCTATTCCAAAAGGTATAGCTACTGCAGCTGATATAACTGTGATCATGAGAGTTCCCGTAATAAGCGGCAATACTCCAAAACTATAGGGTCTCATAGCAGGTGACCAATTTGTACCAGTCAAAAATTCAATAACCGATACCTCTGTAAAAAAATCAATAGTATCTCCAATTAGTGTAACAATTATAAGTATAGTAACCATCAAAGATAGTAAAGCACAGGAAAACAATACTGATTTAATTGCACGTTCTTTTAAAACTCCGATGTTACTAGCTTTGGTTCTGAGCCTTTCACCCATGATTTCCAACCTTGATTAAATGGTATTCTTTAAAAAAATATTTTTTTCAACCTTGATTGTCCCAAATGCATATTGGCTATAAAGTTTTTACGCTTTATGCAAGTAAATATAAAAAAATTATGAGAAATCCAGCAGGATTTCAAATTAAAAATTTAACTTTTAACTTTTGTAATTAACTTCATAGTCACCGTTTATTACTTCATCGAATTTGTCCATTATTTCTTTTTGTTGGGTATCTGTTACTGGAACATAACCTACATCACTTATGAGACTACTAGATGAACTCTCCAAATAGAATTTTACAAATTCCCTGAGCTCTGGTTTATCTTCCATGCGGTCTATATTCACATATATGAAAATCGGTCTTGAAAAGGGATACTCACCTGTGGAAATGGTTTCCTGTGTCGGTTCTACATCATCTATAGGTGCTGCTTTGACAGTATTTTCATTCTGCTGGTAATACGCGTATCCAAGATACCCCATTGCATATTCAGAGTCTCTTACACCATTTATAATGAAATTGTCATTTTCTGTTTTCTGGTAATCGGTTCTGCTTGAATCTTCCTCACCCATGACTTCTTCAGTGAAAAAGTCAAACGTACCTGATGCAGAAGTCGGTCCATAGAGTTTCATCTCTTCATCCGGCCATTCAGAGTTTACATCGCTCCATTTTTGTGATCGGTTGTCAGGTCCCCAGATTCCTGCAAGTTCGTCCATTGATAACGAATCATACCAATCAGCATTTTTATTGGTTACTACTGTTACTCCGTCTGTTGCTATCTTAAATTCTACATACCGAATACCATTTTCTTTGGCAGTTTGTGATTCACTGGCTTTTATCGGTCTGCTGGCATCGTTGATATCGGTTTCTCCTTCTGTAAATTTCTGGAAACCACCACCTGTACCTGAAGACGAGACAGATGTACTAACATCAGGATGGTTTTTTTCGAATTCTTCTGTCATTGCCTGAGATATTGGATAGACGGTACTGCTTCCATCAATTATAATTTCGCCGGAAAGCTGTTGATCTTCTCCGTTTCCGTTCTGTTCGGTATCACTCTGTTGATCTTCTCCGTTTCCGTTCTGTTCGGTATCACTTACACATCCAGCTAAAGCAACTGAAAATACCAGAATACCAATCAACATTAACACTGTTTTCTTTATGTTGGTTTTTGTTAATCCTTCTTTTTTCATGTTGATCCCATTTCCGAATTAATAACAGTTTATATATATGTTTTCCATATAAAATATATATCTATATATATTCTCTATACTGGGATATAAGGTATATAAGAAAAGTGAAACATCAAATCCTACTCAGATCAATTAAAGGTTTTCCATAAACAACAATAACTCATAATGCAACGTTTTATTTTTATACTATAATTGAATATTTAATCCAATGACTATGATTACAAACATAAATAAGAGGGATCGTTTTTTACGGGACTGAAAGCATCAGAAATAAAAGCATAAGTATTTTTGATACCACTCTGCGAGACGGAGAACAAACTCCCGGTATATCATTGAATACCGAACAAAAACTGAATATTGCACAACAGTTGGACAAATTAGGTGTAGATATACTGGAAGCAGGGTTTGCAGTTTCAACTAAAGGCGACCGTGCGTCTGTACAGGCGATAGCCAACGCCGAACTAGATCTTGATGTTTGTGGTCTTGCCAGGGTCAAAAGAGGAGACATCGATGCATGTATAGAAACCGGTGTAGACATGATACATACATTTGTATCAACATCAGATGTCCAGAGGATCCATACCATAAACAAAAGCCGGGAAGAAGTACTTGAGATGGCAGTTGATGCCGTGGAATACATAAACGACCACGGTATAAAATGTATGTTTTCCGCCATGGATGCCACGCGGACTGATTTTGATTACCTGATTGACATTTACAAATCCGTTGAGAGCGCAGGATGCGATATTGTTAATGTACCAGATACTGTTGGTGTGATGTCGCCATCCAGTATGTATAATCTCATAAACGACATCAACAACCACATAAACATCCCTATTGATGTCCATTGCCACAATGATTTTGGACTTGCTGTAGCAAATAGTCTGATGGCAGTGGAAGCCGGCGCAAGTCAGACACAGGTCACAATTAATGGTCTGGGAGAAAGAGCAGGAAATGCAGACCTTGCAGAAACAGTCATGAGTTTATATTCCATTTACGGTGCTAAAACCAATATAAACACCGAATACATAATGGAAACCGCAAAAATGGTCGAACGTTATACTGGCATCAATATACCTGCCCATATGCCAATCGTCGGTGAAAACGCCTTTGCCCATGAATCAGGAATTCATACACACGGTGTACTCGAAAAATCCGATACCTTCGAACCCGGTATCATGACCCCTGAAATGGTGGGTCAGAACCGGCGTATTGTACTTGGGAAACATGCCGGCAAACATGCAATTAAAAAATCACTGGAAACTGCCGGAGTATATCCAACTGATGAACAATTGAATGAAATCATAGACCGTATCAAATCAATTGCTGATAAAGGAAAACGTATAACAGATGCTGACCTGTATACCATCGCATCCACTGTAATGGGCAAACCGTCGGGAGAAGATGCAATAAAACTCAAAGAACTCTCTGTTATGACCGGAAATATCAGCACACCTACAGCTGTTGTAAAGGCAGTTATCAGAGACAGAGAAACAATTGCATCCAATACAGGAGTAGGTCCAGTTGACGCCGCCATAAAAGCAGTTGAAGAAATAATCGGGGAGTATTCCAAAATAAAGGTACATGATTTCAGGATAGAAGCAATATCTGGTGGATCGGATGCTCTTGCAGAAGTAACCATAGGTGTTGAAGATGAGAAGGGCAAAATTATCTCCTCACGATCAGCAAGTCCGGATATTGTTATCGCATCTGTTGACGCGTTAATAACTGCGCTCAATATCATGCTAAAAAGCAAAGATTAAACACCAAAATTTTTCCGAGAAAACTATATGTCATACAGTATCATCGACTCCCACAGTCATCTCGATTTCAAAAAGTTCAACAACGATAGAGAAGATGCAATAGAACGGGCAAGACTCAACGAAGTAACTGAAATAATCAATTCCGGAATAGATTATAAAACTAACATCTCTACCCTTGAACTTTCTGATAAATATCCCTATATCCATGCTACACTGGGTTTAAGCCCAATGGTAGCTTCCCGTTCAGAACACAGTGAAGTTGACAGAATTCTGTTCCAGATTGAACAAAACCTGGACAGAGCAGTCGGCATAGGAGAAGCGGGCATGGATTATTATCACTGCAAAAAAGATTTTGAAAAAGAACGTCAATTGGATGCGTTCAAGAAAATTATTGAACTAGCAGATTCCTTTGGTAAACCTCTTGTAATCCATGGTAGAGACGCGGAAGATAGAATATTGAACCTTGTCCAGCATCTTGATGACGTGGTTTTCCATTGTTACAGCGGTTCAGCAGAAACCATGAAAAAAATTACAGATATGGGATATTACATATCCATTGCTACACTTGTATGTTTTTCACAGTATCATCAGTCCCTTGTCAAGGATTTACCTCTTGAGAAAATGTTACTGGAAACTGACAGCCCCTATCTTTCACCCCACCGAGGAAAACGCAACGAACCCGCTTTTATCGTGAACTCCGTAGACACAATATCAAACATTCTAAATGTAGATGCATCATATATAGCTCAAAAAACAACAGAAAATACACGCCGTGTTTTCGGGTTGTAAATATAGTTATTTCATGAATCAATTCAAAATGGAGCAACAAACATGCATGTAGAAAAAATTAATGCATCACCCTATGATTCCAATATTTACCTGATTAACAAGAAATTCCTAATCGATACCGGAATGGATGCCACAACACTTATAAAAGAACTCGAAGACCACCTCGATTTAAACACGTTGGATACAATAATTCTCACACATTGCCATTTTGACCATTCAGGTGCTGCATCAGCAGTTGCAAAAGAAAGCGGAGCCAAAATAGCAATACATGAAGATGATGCAGAATGTCTGAAAGATAACAGTGCGAGTGCCGCAGATATTTTTGGGTATAAAGCTCCTAATATAGAACCAGATATAACCTACAATGACGGTGACAAGATTCAAATCACAGACGATGAATACCTTCAGGTAATCCATACACCCGGACACACAAAAGGTTGCATATGCCTTTATGAACCAAAATCGAAGTCTCTGTTCTCTGGTGACACTGTGTTTCCGGCAGGTAGTGTGGGACGTACCGACCTGAAAGGAGGGTCTGCTGAAAAACTGGAAGAATCCATTGAAAAACTTACCAGATTGGATGCTAAAGTCCTGTATCCCGGACATGGCAACGTCAGTGTTGACAATGTAAACGGACAGATAAAACAGTCCCACCAGGCAGCCAAACAATTAAAATACATACAATTATGAAAAAATCCAAATATAATCATTTTCCAGTATCCGATTTCCTCCCCACAAACCTTGAAGATACACAAAAACACGGATGGAGCGAACTGGATATCATCATTATAACAGGTGATGCGTATGTAGATCATCCCGGATTTGGAACCGCCATCATCGGGCGAGTTCTGGAAGACGCGGGATTCCGGGTAGGAATCATTGCACAACCAGACTGGAATAATATGGATGACTTCAAAAAGCTTGGTAAACCCCGACTGTTTTTTGCTGTTACTGCTGGTAATACAGATTCCATGGTCAGTAACTACACATCCAGTTTGAAACCACGCAGCAGCGATGTTTACTCACCCGGTGGAGAAAAAAATCACCGCCCTAACAGAGCAACTGTTGTTTATACAAACCAGATAAAAGAGGCATATCCAGATAGCCCTATTGTAATTGGAGGAATAGAAGCCTCACTAAGACGTTTTGCCCAGTATGATTATTTGTCCAATAAGGTCCGAAAATCAATACTTGCAGATGCTCCAGCTGACATTCTGGTTTACGGAATGGGAGAACTTCAAACTGTAGAAATAGCCAGACAGATTGATAGTGGAAGGACAATTGATGAACTGCGAAATATCGACGGAACGGTATGGAAACTGGCAGTTAAAAAATGGAAGAAACAAAAAGAGGACTATTTAAATAATTATGTTGAAATTCCATCCTACAGTGAAGTCTCTACAAACAAGGAAGCATATGCCAGAGCCTTTAAAACGACATATCAGGAACAGGACTATATAAACGGAAAAGCAGTTGTTCAACCCCATCCAAAGACCATAATAGTCCAAAACAAACCAATGCGCCCTCTTACCCAGCAGGAACTCGACCGTGTATATGAATTACCGTTTACAAGGGAAGCTCATCCATCCTATAAGGAACCAGTTCCTGCCCTGGATACAGTAAAATTTTCCATAAACACACACAGAGGATGTTTCGGTAACTGTTCGTTCTGTGCCATAACCCAGCATCAGGGTCGTATAATAACAAGCCGCAGTATAGATTCCATTGTAAGGGAAGCAGCTGGATTTACCAGACGACCGGATTTTAAAGGCACTATATCAGGTGTCGGTGGACCCAGTGCCAATATGTATGGCATGGAATGCAAAAAATGGAAAAGCAGCGGTGTATGCAAAGACAAATTCTGTCTCTACCCCAAACCCTGTCCATCCCTTGACACCAACCACAACAAAAGTATTGAAATGCTAAGACAACTGCGACAGATACCAGGTGTTTCAAAGGTTCTTATAGGATACGGTATTCGCCATGACCTTGCACTACAGGATGAGAAATACATGGAAGAACTGTGTGCCCATCATGTAGGAGGACAGCTCAAGGTTGCTCCTGAACATTTCTCCGATAGAGTAACAGACATCATGCGAAAACCGGGAAAAGAGGTTTTTGAAGAATTTGCTGGTAAATTCAATGAAATTAACAAAAAACTAGGTAAAGAACAGTATCTTGTTAGTTTTTTGATTTCAGGTCACCCTGACTGCAGGCTTGATGATATGATAGAACTGGCTGAATATATAAGGGATACTGGAAGATACACCGAACAGGTGCAGGATTTTACACCTACTCCTATGACTGTTTCCACATGTATGTTCTATACCGGACTTGACCCTTTCACAGGCAAGAAAGTATATATTCCTGATTCTCCGAAAGAAAAACGCATCCATCGTGCACTTCTTCAATACAAAAACCCGAAAAATCACAAACTTGTATATGAAGGTTTGAAAAAAGCCAATCGTATGGACCTAATTGGTAATGCTTGGAAATGCCTGATATCCCGCAGAAAAAATAAAAAATGAACTACCTGGGACTTAATTTCATTTCATGGCAAGTGCCACAAGTTCCACAATATCTATAACTGGTATGTTTTTATTGCCCTGACTCAAATTTCTGCGACACAACGGACATGAGGTTACCACATAATCCACGCCTTCCGGAACTTCAGCCATTCGTTTTTCTGCGATGGAATGAGAAAGTTCAGGATATCCTGAAAGGACACCTCCACCTCCACCACAACATCTGGCATCTTCCCGTATTGTTTTCATTTCCTTTAGATTACAGATAGCCTTTATAATCTTTCTAGGTGCTTCATATATCCCGTGTTTTCGACCTATATGACAGGGGTCATGGTAAGCAACTGTTATATCCAGTGGCTTCATATCCAGTTCATCTATATGCTCAGCCAGAAATTCTACGACATGTTTTACTTCGAATTCATGAGGATAGTCATTCTTAAAGGTCGTATAACACCCTGCACATCCTGTAATAACTGTATGAGCTCCGATTTTTTTTATCTGTTCTATATTTTTATCAATCACATCATCTGCTTCAAAACCTGTGCGAAGCAGAGGAGATCCACAGCAGTATTCATCTGGCAAAAGGGTAACATCGAATTTTTTCAATATATCAAATGTAGCTTTTGCAACCTCTGGATAACGATAGGCTTCAAGACATCCCACAAAAAATACATATTCTGCATGTTCTTTAAAATCTGCAGGCTCTTCACCCAACCACGAATATCTTCCTGATGTTTCTGCAAGGGTGTTTCCGTACCTGTTTACATTTTCCCTGAGTTTGGCCTGTTTATCCGTTATTCTATTTTTCAAAACAAGCTGATGTCTGGTCTCTTCCACAACATCGGGTGGCTTTGCTCCTGATGGGCAATTCTGTTCACAAAGACCACATGTAGTACAGGTATTGATGCTTGTTTGTACATCAGAGTCAATATCCATACCTTGTGAGATTCCATGCGCCACAAGCATACGTCCACGGGCACCTGATGATTCCCAGCCGGTTTCTTCAAATACAGGACATACCGAACGGCAGGTACCGCACCGTACACATTTCAGTATAGACCTGAGGTAAGAGTCAGATTTATCTTCGGATTCAGACATGAGTTAAATTACACCCCCATTTTTCCGGGGTTGAGTATATTCTTTGGGTCAAGAGCCTTTTTTATATTAATCATTACATACAGTGCTGGACCAAGTTCCAGTTCCAGATATTCAGAACGTGCTCCACCTATACCGTGTTCTGCACTGACTGTTCCACCCAGTTCAATAGCAGTCCGATGTATCTTGTCACCGGCTTTATTCAGACGATCCCACTGGCTATCATCCAGTACATCGATAGCCATACCGGTATGAAGGTTACCATCTCCGATATGTCCGTAGGTCATAATCGGAACATCGAATTCTTCTGATATCTCCTGGACTTTCTTGAGCATCTTGGGAATTTCCTTTATCGGAACACCTACATCCTCACCTACATACACACGGGTACGGTTGGGGTCAAGTCTGGATATAGCAGCACCTACCAAACGCCTGGCCCTCCAGAGTTCTTCACTTTCCTGCTGGTTTGCTGCAGCTTTAATATTGGTTGCCAGTGATGAACAGGCGGATTCGATTAACTTTATACCCTCTTCAACCGCACTTTCTGTACCGTCGACCTCAAACATCAAAACAGTGCCTACATCAGGTAAATTAAGATTTGAATCAAATGCGTTTAATGCTTCAATTGCTGTTCTGTCAAGTATTTCGCATGCTGATGGAACTATTCCTGATGAAAGTGTTTTAACTACAGCATTACCTGCAAGTTCGGAATTTTCAAATGACGCCAGTATCACAGAACGTGCTTTTGGAAGCGGTGCTACTTTCAGTACCGCCTTTGTGATGATTCCAAGGGTTCCTTCAGAACCTACCATCAGACCTGTTAAATTGTAACCTGCAACTGTTTTTAAGGTTTTTGAACCTGTATTGATAACAGTTCCATCTGCCATGACAACTTCAAGGTTGAGTGCATAGCGGGACGTTGTACCATACTTGACCGAACGCATCCCGCTTCCATTGTTAGCGATTAATCCTCCAATGGTACACATGGCGGAACTGCCTGGGTCAGGAGGAAAGAAAAATCCGTATGGCTTTAATTTTTCATTGAGTTTGGCATGTACAACTCCAGGTTCCACTGTAACCTGCAGATTTTCGAGGTCTACATCAAATATCCGGTTCATGGATGACAGGTCAAGAACTATACCACCATTTAACGGAACCGCTCCACCTGCCAGACCGGTGCCTGCACCTCTTGAAGTTATCGGTACTTCGTTTTTGTTTGCAAGCTGTACTATCCTAGAAACCTGGTCTGTACTATCGGGACGTACTACATAATCTGGCATCCCTTTTATCTGGGATGCATCACATGAGTAACAATACAATTCTGGAAAAGAAGTACTTACCCGGTTTTTGCCTACAATCTCCTGTAGTTTTTCAATGAATTTCATACAAAAACTCTAGGTATTAAATAAAATAAACAAACTTAAAAGTTACGGTAATACTGAACCAAAGATTTACATTCACAGATGAGGAATCAGAGATACATGACAAAACATTTTGAAGTTGAACAACGAGACGGCAGAGCAAGAGTGGGCAAACTTATTCTCAACACAGTTATAAAAACTCCATGTATTATAAACATCGAAGATATTGAAAATACTGAAAAGTTACCCATCGTTGATGCAGGTTCAATATGGAAACAAGAACAAAGTATACAGGACAAGGATGAATTTAACCAGTTACGTCAGAAAGTTGGTAATAATACTCTTATAATTCTACCGCACCAGACCTATCCATACTCTGTACCTGCTGAAGTCATATCAAAAACTGCTGATTCTCTTGATTTTGAAAAAACCGGTGAAAAAGGTAGTGTTTTCCGGCAAGGCAGAAAGGTTGAAAATAATGACCTGTATATAATGGAGGGTGGCGGCAGTCTTGAAAATAATCCCAGACAGTTATTTAATGCCCTGAAAAGGATGAAGGAAGAAATACCCCATGACACCGCTGTATATGTACCTAATATAGCCCTTCCTGAAAATCTTGCAACGCTTGTATATCTTGGTGTCGATGTGCTGGACTATACCAGAGCAATACTATCTGCATACAGCGATATCTATTTGACCTCAGCAGGAAAATTTCATCTTAATGACGTTACAGAGCTTCCATGCAGGTGTGAAACCTGTACCTCAGTAACCGTTGATGGACTTAAATCCATGGATACCAAAAATCGCGGAAAAACTCTTGAAAAACATAATAAAAACACACTTGATTCAGAACTATCCCTTGTACGTGAAAAAATACGAAATGGTAACCTGCGTGAATATGTGGAGGGACAATGCAGAACAAGACCCTGGTTAACAGCACTTTTGCGTATTGCCGACTTTGACCGTGTATATATAGAGGAGCAGTCACCCACAGTTCGCACCACTCAGCTTATTGCAAACACCAGTGAATCACTGACACGTCCTGAAATAACCAGATTTGCTGAAAGGGTACAGAACAGATACACCTCTCCTGAAAAGGATATATTACTAATACTACCCTGTTCTGCCAGAAAACCCTATTCTACATCTAATTCACACCAGAAATTCATTAATTCTCTGGGAAAAAACAGGAAACATGTACATGAAGTTATCCTGACATCACCCATGGGGGTTGTGCCGCGTGAGCTTGAACTTACATATCCGGCTGCGCATTATGATATTGCAGTGACGGGACACTGGGATGCAGATGAAAGGGAATGGGTGACCGATTGTCTTGTAAATTACCTTTCAAAACACAAATATCCATTCATAGTTGCACATGTGGATGGTGCATATCGTGAAGTATGTGATTCAGCCGCCAAGAAACTTGGATTAAATATCATATATACATGCGTAGATGGCGTAACATCAAAGGATTCCCTTGACAATCTTAAGGAAACAATCAAAAGAATAAGTGCTGAATGTACATCCTGCTCAAAAGGGTCATCAAAACACGAACTAATGCGTACGATTGCTGACTACCAGTTCGGCAAAGGTACTGGGGATATACTTGTTCCGGAAGACGCAACAATCAAAGCACCTTATCCGAAACATCAGATATATTTGAACAAAAAACAAATTGCTACTCTGGTGCCACAACACGGAACAATGTCCCTTACAACCCATGGAGCTGAAATACTAATTTCTTCAAAAAACTATGTAGTTACAATAGGCAGCTTTGTTCCAAAAGGCTCGATACTTGCACCTGGAATTTTAGAGGCTGACCTCTCAATCAGACCGGGTGATGAAGTACTGATTTCAGGAGAGAATGCAATTGGTGTTGGCAGGGCATTGATGAGCGGTAAAGAAATGGAAGAATCCACCAGAGGAGTAGCAGTCACACTCCGTCATGTAAAAAAAGTAAAACAGTAAACTGAACGAAGCAAACTTTACTCAAAACTCATTTCAATCAGAAATAGAGGATATGAATATAAATGATTCTTCGATACTTTGAACCTGAAGATTTTGAAGATGTCCTGGAAATTGAAATGGAAAATTTTAGTGAACACAACCCTTTCATCTACATAAATTTTTATGAGATGAACAGAGATGGGTTCATAGTGGCAACCAATGGAAATAAAATAGCAGGATATGTCGTTGGCTATCAGATCTACGAAAATGAAGGACGTATTTTTACATTGGCTGTTAAAAAGAGACATTGGGGTAAAGGCATCGGTTCAGAACTTCTCAATGCGATATTAGGTATATTCCATAAAAACGGACTTAAATATGCCAGTCTGGAAGTAAGGAAAAGTAATGTTCGTGCTCAAAAACTGTACAGTAGAATGGATTTTGTACCCTGCTGGGTTGAAAAAGGATATTATTCAGATGGTGAGGACGGTGTAATCATGAAGAGCTATCTGCAACCCTCCTGCAATATGAACTCTAAAACTCATCCACGGGATTACAAGATAAACAATAAATAAAAATCAGAGTCCATTTATATATGCTTTAATTATCCTGGATCACCTTACTTCCTGTCCTTGCCGCAAGTTCCTGCATCCGTTCGGAAGTCCTTCCACCTCCTATATTTTCATCTTCTGAAATTATTTTTGCTATATCATTTCCAAGAACAAATATTGCATGTTTGTGTTCTGCCTTGCTGCGGTGAACGTGCACTGGACTGATGGACAGTGACTTATATTCGTTGAAATCACATTCAACACCCTGACATTCAAAATACCGTTTCAATTGAGCCATCAGTGTATGCAACTGTATTAATTCATCTTTGTGCATATTGACCAACCTTTGTCAAATCATACTGTTTTTATACGAACATTAATATACTCGATAACAATTAATTAGGCTTTAAATAAAGTCATTATTAACGGAAAGTTCTTTCCTCTATGATTTATAAGTAATTTTTTATTTATTGTTTATGATTAATCATGTTAGATACAGTTAAAAATAAAAAAATTAATAGTAATCGTTCTCAGTATAAAGGTTAATCTCTACAGGAATTTTTGTTAAATTCCCCAGTTTTACACCGATAAGATTTTTTATGCCCCTTTCTGAAGAAACATCAAGTATTCTCTGAGTTATTACTCCGTCAAAAACTATGCTTGTTATTTCACCGTTATAGTTTTTCAATTTATTAACAAGATCTCTGACCGCTGTTTCTTCCACAACGTTTTCCTCTGAATCAAGAAGACGCGCATCCAGAGTTCCAGATAGCGCATCTATATGTGGCTTAAATTTATACTGTGTAGTTTGCTCTTCAATTTCAGTGGATTCTTCAGATATTTCAAATTCCTCAGTAAATCCTTCCTGAAGTTTTTCCTGTGGTGCAACATCATCTGCCTTATCCTGCTTTTTAGGCTTCAATCTGGGTGATTTTTGCAATTCCTGCGACCTATTTTCCTTGCGTTTTGACAATCTTGGTACTTTTCCGACCTTGGATGAATCGACAGATTTTGAAGTATAGGTATCTATAGCCTGTTCAATTGGAACTTTCTGCTGCAAAGCTCTCATAACTTCCCTATGCACAAGGTCTTCAACACTCTTACCTTCCGGTGCTCTGGCAACATAATCGATATTTGCAACCTGTAAAAGTTCTTTTATTATTAACACTCCGCCACGGTCACCATCTGTAAACGCAGTGACGTTCTTCTTTTTTGTAAGTTCAGCGATTTCTGGTGGAATATTTGTACCACCCACACAGATGGTATTCTTTATACCATAGCGAAGAAGATTCAATACATCAGCACGACCTTCTACAAGGATTATTTCGTCAGAATCAAAAACCTCTGGACCACATGGGACTTTATTTTTACCATAATATTCCATCTCATGGATGCGCAGGGATTCCCGTACCTCATCTGCGATTTCCTGAGATTCAGGGAGATCATCATCAAACATTGAAGCATAAATCATCCTAGCTCTTTCAACAATATTTTTTCTTTTTGTAGCCCTTATATCTTCGATTTTACTTACCTCAATTTTAGCACTGCATGGACCCACTCTGTCTATAGTTTCAAGAGCAGCTGCTAGTATAGAAGTTTCAACCCTGTCAAGACTGGACGGTATCAAAATGGTTCCTTTGGATTTGCCGCCCTTTCCGTTAATTAAAACCTCGATTCTGCCTATTCTACCGGTTTTTTGAAGGTCACGCAGATCAAGGTCTTTTCCGAGCAACCCTTCAGTTTGTCCAAAAATTGCCCCTACTATATCAGGACGCTCAATTATCCCATTTGCGCTGATTTTTGAGTGGATAATATATTTTGTGGTATCTGTTGGTTGATTTTGATTATGGTTCTGATTTTGCATTTGAACTTCTCCATATAGCTGTTATAGATATCAAATATAAATTATCCAAGACAAAATAGCAAAATCAGAACAAGCTTGATGTGCAATTGGTCTTTTATCCAAGAACTATTACTGAGTGATTTACATCCTCGTTAATTCATAAACCTATTAACAAGTTAATTTCAATTGGACTTGAGCTTTCAATTGATACATAAGACCTTCTCGGTTCTTATATCATATAATATCTATTTACCCAGATGTTACAGTGTGTTGCCTCTTAAATCATTGTTTTGCCATAATTGATTATTTACTTATTGATTGATGATTTTGAATAATCCAGGACCATCACCTAAATTACTTCAGATTAATTAATGGTTATTACAATTATATCTTGGATTCAAATTCATCCATTATATGAGTTATATCCATTCTATATTATGCACCAAACTTGTTCTGTCTTAATACATTCCAATTTATTAATGTGATACTGGTACGTATGCACTGAGTATTTGATTATTGAATCCAAACTATTTTGCATTGGATAATTATATCTGTTAATATATCTGTGAGACTGATATTAAAGTTATAGTATGGATGTAATCATGTTATGACTACACATTATAGAAAGTTGGTTGTAGTTTAATAAATTTGTGGTTAATGGACATTACCCAGTGAGGTGAAATGTAATTGATTTCATCATTTAAACAGAAAAATATTTAATCAGTCTTTGTTTACTACCTGGATGTTTACACAGTAGGGAGTTGTAGGATTAGAAAAACAGCTCAGGGGGTAGTAAATGAGGTGTATTTAACCTGCAACTCCCTACTGGTATAATATATTTATAAATTATTAAATTTAATTGTTTATAATATAAATACTACTAAATCCCACTAACGGTAGTTTTACATTAATCAAACGCAATTGACTTGTTTACTCCATTGACACAGACATTATATGTGGATTCATCTAAACCATCGATATTGAATTTAATATCTTTTTCAAAATGCTCGATTACCTGGGAGCACGTTGCATCTTCTGGTCTTTTAGTAGTAATATTAACAGTTAATTCTTTGCCATTCCTTGTTGTGGTTATTTCCTCAATTTCTGTGCAACTGTCAGGGAGATGGCCACTTACTTCTATAATTAATTGATCCATTCCTTGTGCCGTGGTCAGGTTAATATTATCTACCTTTGCCAGCCCTCTGATGTATCCGGTTTGATTTGTATCATTTATCTGTGAATTGTTTCGTTCGTTTTCTGATACGTTACCTGGTTTCTGACTTGTTTCATTTGTTTCATTTGTTTCATTT
>NZ_JBKGYF010000034.1:0-17172 GCF_046546175.1 Methanohalobium sp.
ATAAACTGATTCAGCATGTAATCTATAAAGCTGCTGAAAGAGGTAAAATTGTAGACAAGGTCAATCCTAATTATACCTCTCAGGTCTGTTCTCATTGTGGAAGAATTAAGAAAGAAAAACTGAAATTGAATGAGAGAACGTTCCACTGCAGTAATTGTGGATTAGAGATAGACAGAGACCTTAACGCTGCTGTAAACATCCTGACAAAATCATCGTATTATAACCCAACTATACATACCGTGGGGCTCGCGGGAATGAACGGCTGTGGAGATGGTACCTCTACGACTGGCCGCGGTATCAGTTCGCAAGTACCGTCCATGAACCAGCAAATGCTCAACCTCGTCAAAGGTTGAGGCTCTCAAGGTTCAAGAGAACCCCACGACTCAGTCGTGGGAGAGCAGTCAGTATAGGAAATAATACAATACATACAAAATTGTATATAAGAAAGGAATAGAATCCAGGTCAGAGCAAATAACAAATTTGAACGATTCTGTAAATTTGAAATCAAATGTTTCTAGCTACCTCATTTGCACTGGTAATAGCATCCCATACCCTTTGAGGTTCTTTGGCATCTCCTAGTAAATATATTTCATTAGCTGCATTTTCTTTTAACAAATCATAATAAAGAGTATCATCAGGGAGTCCACCGACTGCAAAAATAACATAATCAGTATTAATGACCAATTCTTCGATGTTATCAGAGTCGAGAGATTTCTCAAATGGATTATTGACATTTTCAGGAACCAATGCCTTCCATGGTGTATACGGGTTATTTCTGTCTTTATTTGCTTTTATATAGGTCTTACCTTTTTCAAATTTAACGACCTCTGATGCGTTATAAACTTTAATGGGTTCTCTTAAAACATCTTTATTTTTACCGGATGGAGAACCTTTTCCCATCATCATCCATAACATCTGAGACCTGTTTGCCAAAACTGCATCAGGTAGTATGTCTTTATTTTTTCCAACTATAGTCACTCTAACTCCCTTCTCATAGGCAAGGGAATATGCAACTTCACAACCAACGGTTCCTCCACCAACAACTAAAACATTTTCAACGTTATCGGGTAGTTCCATATCCTGATTTAAAAAATCTCTAACTTCTTTATAACTGATCTGCTCGAGACCATCTATTGTAGGTATATTTGCTTTTAATCCGTTACAGCAGAGGATAACATCGTATCTGTTCTTTACATCGTCCAATTTTATTTTTGTATTAAATTCAGTTTTTAGGCCTTCTTTCTTCAACAAATCAATTTGATATTGTAGATTAACCAGATATCTCCTTATATCGTGTTTGATAACCATTTTTTTGGCAGTATATAACTGGCCACCTATATTACTACTTTTTTCAAAAAGAGTTACATCATGACCTCTTTTATGGGCTGTCATTGCTGCTTCACAACCAGCTGGACCTGCTCCTATTACCGCTATTTTTTTTGGAATATCTGTTTTAACCAGTTTTTTTCTATCTTCAAAACCTGTGTATGGATTTACAGAACAGCAAGGATGACCACCCATTTTAAACGATCCTATGCAACCTTCATGGTCTCCTATACAGTGGGTTATTTCTTTAATTCTGCCATCTTTTACTTTCTTAGGCCAATATGGGTCAGCCAGAAGTGGACGTCCCAACATTATAAAATCTGCCCATCCCTTATCTAAAACTTCTACAGCCTTTTCAGGTTTCCCGATCTTTCCAACAGCTACTACTTTAGCACCAATCCCTTCTTTCCTGAAAAATTCTTTTAACCTACCTGCAATATCCTTTACATAAATAATGTCATCAAAATAAGAAGGAGGATGAGGCCAGAACCAATTTTCATAACAGCCTTTGTCTACATCGAAAGCATCTACTCCAGCTTCGTATAGAACTTTACAAAATTCTAACCCATCATTAAGCTTCCTCTCTTTACCTTCGAACATTTCTCTAAAAATTTCAGTGTCATAGGTTTCTTCTAATGCCTGAGTTAAATCAATCCTGTATAATACCGGAAAATCTTCACCACACCGTTTTTTGATTTCTCTTATAACATCAATTCCAAACTGGTGCTTATTTTTGTATCTGCCAAATTTTCTCCTATTCCACGGGTCAGAGGTTAATTGGTCCATCAGGTATCCTTCATGACCATGGATCTGCACTCCATCAAATCCAGATACTTTCGCGTTGACTGCACATTGGCCAAAACTCTTAACTATTTTTTTGATTTTACGATCGGATAATGGAAAATGAGGGATTTGTGGTACATAGAAGTTCCTATTCAAGGAAGAGGATTTTAGTAGTTTTTTATTTAATGCCGGTTCTGGAGAACCAACTCTACCAAGACCTGCTGTCAATTGTAAAAATATTTTTGACCCATAAGGTTTTACACCGGCAGTAAGGTCTCTCCAACCAGATAGACGGGTTCTGGATGAACCGTCAATACGAGGAAAATAGGTAGTACCGTTGTCTTCAGAAACAGTGGGGTCGATACCATAAGATACAGGCACTAAACCGGTGATTAATAGACCTGTCCCACCTTTTGCTCTTTCGATAAAATAATCAATCATTTTATCTTGTGGACGACCATTAGAGTCAGCCATATTAATGTTACCTATTGGAGCCATGATGATTTTATTCTTCAATTTACACTTTCCAATAGAATCAGGTTCAAAAATTTTTTCAAAATACATCTATTAATCACCATCATCCAAACTATAATGTCCAAATTTTTTGATTTTTCTTTTATTTATATTTTGATTTATCAAAACAATAGGTCTTATCAACTTCACACGATCTATTTGTCAGCTACTAAAAGTTGAGCTAAAGACTCAGCGGTTTTGAGAGTAGTTTTCCTTGAAAGTATTACTCTTAAAATCAAAGATTTAAAAATATTTGCAAATTTTCAATTTACCGATTTTCTATTCCTGCTTAAATTATCTATCATAATACTGTCTGGGTATCTTCATGATAGGCGATTCTAGGTACAATAGCATCAGAAGTATCAAAATAGTTGAAAAAATATGTGTGTATTCAATATTTATAAAATAGGAACCTATTGTCAGGCCAAAAAATACAGCTCCAAATGTAAGTGTTTTTATTCCTCTGAGTTTTGGATAGGGATAACTGCTTATCATAAGGAATGACAAAATCAATGTCAACAGGATTATAGCAGATGTAAATATGTATTCCTGATAAATTAATAAATACGATGCCAGTACAACACCTGATGCTGTGATAGGTAACCCTTCGAAATCCACTATATTTTTTATTCTGGTATTAAATCGTGCAAGCCTTAGTATTCCACATATAAAATATACAAATACCACACCCATTATCATGTATGGAAATTCCGAGCCGTGGATGGTATAAATAACTACTGCAGGAGCAGCACCAAACGAGGTTCCATCTGCCAGTGAATCCAGATGTTCACCGAGTTCACTGCTTCCTGTATATCGCGCCAGAAACCCGTCCAGGCCATCAGCAAAAGCTGCAGAAAGTATAAGAACAGCCGCAAGATGATGGCTACCATTAACTACAGCAAATATGGCTGAAATTCCGAACAATGAATTGGATATTGAGATCAAATCTGGAATTTTAATTGTCTGGAATATATTCATCTGGTTCCTCGTTTGTGGCTGTTTTAGTATGGTTTGTATTTATCTTTGCTATTGTCGTTTCGCCTGCAGATACTTTATCTTTGATGCTGCAAACTATATCAAAATTTTCTGGCACACTTACATCAACCCTTGAGCCAAGACATATCATACCAATTCTTTGACCCTGTGATACACTTTCACCCTTGTTAACATATGAAATGATCCTACGTGCTATCATTCCTGCAATCTGGGTCACTTTTACATCACCATGATCTGTTTTTATTGTTATTTCATGGCGCTCATTTTTCTCGGATTCCTTGCAAAATGCAGGCATGAAACTCCCCTTCGTGTATCTGGTTGCGACAATTTTACCTTCTATTGGTGCACGGTTTACATGTACATCCTGGATGTTCATGAATATGCAGATTGTGCGGTTGTGAATATCAATTACTTTTCCGTCTGCAGGGGACACCATACATTTTTTACATTTTTTTGAAAACCTGGATGGGTCTCTGAAAAACCATATTAAAAATATAGTTGCTGCAACCCCTGTGTAGAATAGGTATTGTACATAATAAATGTTTGACAAATAGGCCACTGTACCTATTAACACAGTAACCAGGGCAAACGGTAGAATCCTTGATTTTGACCCTTTTGCAAGCATTTATTGATTTCCTGTGATTTTATCCATAATAGTTTGTGCCTGGTTATTGATTATTTGCCATAATCCTTCTATTAAATCCATAAGTTCTGGTAGAATCCGAAGCACAATAAAAGCAATTATCAATAATACTATTCCTGCACCAGTTTTTGCTATAATGTGATGAGCAATATCAAAACTGTTGGGACCAAACCACTGCTGTGTATAGGCGATTACAACAAAAACATTCCGCAGTAGATTTAATCCGTATATCACAGGAACTGACACCATAAATGCAGTTAGTAATTTTTTGAGGGGGGCTGTGGCAGCAACGATCAATCCGGTAAACAATGCAATACTCTCTATTGCAGTACATGCAAGTATTATCTTTACAGTATAACCGTTAAAATTTATGAGGTTCCATGAATCCATTTGAGCGGGATATCCCAGCAATCCTAGTATCCATACCACTTGCTGTGTAACTGTGGCGATCAGCCATTCATTTAATGTGGGAATCTGGGCAAAAGGGAAATAGAAAAGTGACCCAAGAGCTGTTGCAATTGTGGCCATGGATGTCACATCAGTGTAATCTGATATTCTGGATTTTGCACTGAAGAACGTTTTGTATTCTTTCATCATTGTATAGGACAGGAGTATACAAAAAAGACCTATTCCAAATGTTAATACCATATTGAAATAGTCGTTAATTTGAATATAGTGCAATGGCTGTAAAAACCAGTGAATAGAGAACAGTAACCAGGATATACTGCCAGTGAATTTATGTATCCTGTATCTGCTTTGGATGATTGAAGATACAACCATCAATAAAACCGCAATCCAGAGTATGTTTTCGATCATTATCAGGCACCTATAACAGGTATTTACTATAATATACAATCTGTATGATATTAATTTTTACCGTAGAATATAAAAAGTATTTAATATATATAGGAGTGATATATCAAACCTATTCTGATAATTATCAGATTGAACACTTGATAGAAATTACACTACAAATAGATTTTCATATTTTCAAGTTTTCAGGACTTTGTTAAAATGGTATCAGAAACACCCAAAATAACTGTTGATGCCGTGACCATCTTAAATGGAAAGGTTGTATTGATTAGGAGAAAGAACCCACCTTATCAGGGGATGTTCGCACTTCCAGGTGGTTTTGTAGAAATCGGTGAAACAACCGAAAATGCGGTATTGCGTGAATTAAATGAAGAAACAGGACTATCTGCAGAAATAGTTAAATTACTTGGTGTGTATTCTGACCCGAACCGGGACCCCCGTGGGCACACTATATCGGTGTGTTATCTTCTAATCGGACACGGGATTCCGACAGCTGATACCGATGCTAAAGAAATAGGAATTTTTGATATTACAGATATACCAGAATTGGCTTTTGATCATAACAAAATAATAAACCAATCTAGAGAGGATATATATGGAGTTCTGTCCAAAATGTAAAAGTTTAATGTTCCCGGTTGGCAATTCAATGAAATGCAGAAAATGCGGTCATGTTAAAGGCGGTGAAAGTAGAGAATCGTTTGTTTCAAGGACTGAAAGAGAAAACCGCGAGGTAACAGTACTTGAAGGAACTGTAGATCAAGGACTGCCCACAACAGAGGCAAAATGTCAGGAATGCGGTCACACAGTTGCATACTGGTGGTTGCGGCAGTTGAGGTCAGCAGATGAATCTGAGACCAGGTTTTTTAAATGTGTTAAATGCGGTGCAACCTGGAGAGAATACGATTAATTTTTATAACCCTTTTTAAAGTATAACATTACGATGTAAGATTACTGTCATAACACATGACAGGTCAGAGAAAAATAAGGAAATTTATATATCAGATGGTTTATAAAGAATTTGTAGTTTAAAATTATCTTGATGGAGATCCAAAATGTTCAGGGCAACGATAGATGCATATCTTCTAAGAGATTCGGTAGAATTATTGTCAGTACTTGTGGATGAGATAAGGCTTAAAACATCGTCCGATGGAATATCCGTAAAGGCGGTAGATCCGGCAAATGTAGCAATGGTAACCTTCAATCTAGATTCCAATGCTTTTGACGATTTTGAGGCCGATGATGGTGAAATTGGATTGGATCTTACTAAAATCAGTGATATTCTTGGCGTGGCAGATAAAAACGACAAAGTATTCATGGAATTGAATGAAAATTCACAGAATATGTCAATAAATATAGGCTCGTTTTCCTATACACTATCTTTGCTGGACCCATCAACCATTCGCTCTGAACCAAAGATTCCGCAACTTGAGTTGCCTGCCGAAATTATACTAAATGGAAGCGATTTGCGAAGAGCTGTAAAAGCTGCTGAAAAAATTAGTGACCATATGCTTCTTGGAGTTAATGATGATGCTTTCTATATGGAAGCAGAAGGAGATACTGATAAGGTACGTCTGGATTTGCCACGCGACCAGTTAATAGACCTTAAGGCAGATAATGTACGTTCATTGTTTTCACTGGATTATCTGTCAGATATAGTCAAACCCGCATCCAAATCAAATGAGGTTGTTCTTGAAATCGGTCAGGATTTCCCGATAAAGATTAACTTTGAAGTTGCAAACGGAACCGGAAAAGTAGGCTATCTTCTGGCTCCGAGAATCGAATCCGAATAAATGTATGTAATATATATGGACAGCAAATCCCTTGCTTTCTATCCATTTGTTACTGAAGCTTTCAGTTATGTGGAAAATCTTGGATTTTCACTTGACAGATTGTTGAATTCACGTGCACTGGATTCAGCACGTTTTCGGGGAAAAGAACGTATAATCCAGTCGCTTGATGAAAGTGAAATACAAAAACCTGGATTAACTGGTTCAGAAGAAGAGAAAATCCTTCTGGAATTACTGTCCTATCCTTTTTCCAGGATACTGGTGTCCTGTGTTAATGATTCGTATCTTATTAGACGTTATGCTCTTGCAGAAGCAGAATCCGCGTCCAAGCTCCTTAAATCAGAAAATAACGAATTTCTGATAGAGATGGCAGCGGATTTTAATGTATCTATAAATCCTCTTGATTCTCATTTTGCAATGCACTTTACTGATTATATAAAACTTGCAAATACCATGAAGGATTTGAAATGGAAACTTGTAAACCGAAGACTTAAACAGGGATACGTTCATATAACCCGTGAGGAAGTAGCCCGCCTGTTGCAGGAAGCTATCAGAGACCGGATACAGAGCACTCTTCCACTGGATGTAACCACTGACGTTTGCAGTACCTGTGAACCATATCTTAATGAGATAAAAGAAACACTTCAAAACCTCAAGAGTGATGTCAATATCGATGATATGGGAGGAGTGGATACTGAATCGTTTCCACCGTGTATATCAACTGCAATTTCAGGTGTTAGTACAGGTGACAATCTTGGACATTCCATGAGATTTGCATTGACTTCATTTTTATTGAATGTTGGAATGACTGTGGATGAAATAGTGGACCTTTTCAATGTTTCTCCTGATTTTGATGAAGAGAAGACACGTTATCAGATAGAGCATATAGCTGGTTCATCAGGAACTTCCTATACTCCTCCTTCCTGCCAGACGATGAAAACCTATGGTAACTGTTATGGAGGAGATGAATTCTGCAAAAAGATTAACCATCCTCTGAATTATTATCGCAAAAAATTATACAGGAAAGTGAAAATGGAGAAGGAAAAGGAGAATCAGGGAAAACAGGATCAAACCAGAAATTAACGTTTACTGTATTCTCTGCATTTCTCCACGAAATTATCTACAGGAAATGTTGCAGGATGAGCATGCATGTAACTGGCTATTGAGTTATATTCTGCAAGACCGTCTTTACCGTCTTCTATACCTTTTCCACGTATCATTTCGTATTCCAGTTTGGCGTCTCTGGAACATTCGGTTGTTGAATAGTGGAATTCATGCCCAAGTAGGGTACCTTTAATAAAATCACCACTTGCTTTAGCCTTTGTATGTCCGAGTGCTATGAGTCGGTCTGTTTTCCGGGTTTTTGCAGGAAAAACATCAGCCATTTTGTATTCAACATCATCAATCTCGTAAGAACTGCACAGATACTGCATACCTCCACATTCCCCATATATCGGCATCCCATCTGAAGCAAGGTTTTTCAGTTCATGTGTTGTTCTTGATTTTTCAAGCTCTTCTATGTAGAGTTCAGGGTATCCACCACCCAGATAGATACCATCCACATCCGGAAGTTCACCCTGTATAGGACTGAAAAATTTGATTTCAGCACCGTACTGTCTTAAGGAATCAAACATATCCTGATAATAGAAACAGAATGCACTGTCCATTCCCACACCGATGGTAACATCTGGTTCAACACTGGAAACAGATTTGACACTGGATACAGGTTTTGCAGGTTCTCTTGCAAGTGACACCACGGCATCAAGGTCGATGTTTTCCTCGATGAATTCCGCAAGTTCGTCCAGATTGTGGTCCTTTTCAGATGCCATGTGGAGCCCGAGATGTCGCGACGGAACAGATACATCCTTGTTTTTAGGTAACGCACCAACAACTGGAATTTCAGGAGGAAGAGCATCTTTTATCATCTGTGCATGACGCTGACTCCCCACTTTATTCAAAACCACTCCTGCAACATTAACATCTTTATCGTACTCAGAATATCCTTTAAGGATGGCTCCGACACTTCTTGACATTCCGTGAACATTTACAACAAGTATCACAGGAGCACCAATGACCTTGGCAACATGTGCAGAACTGGATATTTCAGTAGAATCCACACCATCATACAGACCCATGACACCTTCAATTACTGAAATATCGGCATCATTTGAGGAATGTTCAATGCTCCTGCGAATGTATTCCTCGTCCATCATGTAGGTGTCAAGGTTTCTTGAAGGTCTCCTGCAGATGGCTGTATGATGGGTCGGGTCTATGTAATCAGGACCCACTTTATAGGGCTGAACCCTTAGATTTCGCTTTGAAAGGGCAGCCATTATCCCCATTGAAACAGTGGTTTTACCTACTCCACTGTGGGTTCCAGCAATAAGTACGGATTTTGTCATGTCAGTTGATTGAGTTGATTTTATATATAACTATTACCATTCACTGGTTTTTAATATTATAAATTCAATCCTTGTTTAAAATATGGAAAACACTATGTTTTCACGTTCGCAGTGTAATAATCAGGAAGTTCTTGTAGACAGTTTTGGACGCAGGGTTACCAGTTTAAGGATATCAATTACCAACCGCTGCAATCTAAACTGTATCTACTGTCATCATGAAGGAGATACCAGCAGCAAAAACGAGATGTCTGTGGATACCATTTCAAGAATAGTTCATACTGCAGCCGGTTACGGTGTCAACAAAGTAAAATTCTCGGGTGGAGAGCCACTCATGAGGAACGATTTTGAGGAAATACTGCAGTCTCTTCCCAGACTTAAAGAGGTTTCTGCCACCACAAACGGTGTATTTCTAAAAAACCGTGCCCATGATTTGAAGGCTGCAGGTCTTGACCGGGTAAACATCAGTCTTGATTCACTTGACCCTGAAAGATATCGATGTATTACAAACGGAAAACAGGGTACCTTTGAGAATGTTCTTGACGGGATAGATGCATCAGTTGATGCTGGGCTGACACCTGTAAAACTCAATACGATACTTCTAAAAGGCATCAATGATACAAACATTGATGAAATGCTGGAATTTATACGTGGCTACAACAGTGATGTAATCCTGCAGCTGATTGAACTAATGGATTTTGAATTTGGAGAGTATCCCAAGTACCGGGTGGATACTCAGGCTATTGAAAAAGAACTTGAAAGCCGTGCAGATGAGATAAAAGTTCGCAGTATGCACAGAAGGAAAAAATACATAATTGATTCTGCAGAAGTTGAACTGGTGAGACCTATAGATAATACAGAGTTCTGTGCCAACTGCAACAGATTACGGGTTACGGCAGACGGCAAACTCAAACCCTGTCTGCTGGTGAATGACAATCTTGTTGATGTGTCAGGTGCATCTGAAGAAAAGATGGATGAATTATTGAAACTTGCAGTCAGCCGCAGAGTTCCCTATTACAGAAAATAAATGATAAATGATAAATGGAGGTATTAAATGGATGTAGAAGTAACAGTTGACGGAGAAGAAGTTCCACTTAATGAATTCGTGGAAGAAATCATCGGAAATATGGTAAGCAGTGGAGTTGAGTCTTTAAAAGGTGTGGATAAGGACTGGAAGAATATATCAATAAATATCGAAAAATAATTTTAGATTAAATGTTCAATTTCTGAAAAATCAATAGGTGATGTCGAGTCCAGTGATATAGGTGTTACAGATATATGCCCATTATGTACAACCGCATGTACATCTGACCCTTCCTTATCATCGTTGACATGGTCACCTGCTATCCAGTAATAGGCTCTGCCGCGTGGGTCATGACGCTCCTCTATTGACATCGTGAAAAATTTGCGGGCTAGCCGTGTAATTTCAATCTCTGTATCGTTTTCTGCCATATGCGGTATGTTTACGTTCAACAAATCCACATTATCAGGTAAACCATGTTTGATTACCTTTTTTGATATCCTGTTGACGATGTTTTTACCCACCTCAAAATCATGCTGGTAATCCCTGAGGTCATCGAATTTTAATCCTTCATCAGTAACCTGTATTGATGCTGCAATTGCCGGTATATCGTAACTTGCACCCTCCAGTGCAGCACCAATGGTACCAGAGGTTGTAACAGTGTCTGTGCTGATATTTTCACCTATATTAAAACCTGAAAGTAGAAGGTCTGGTTTTTCGTCCATAATCTTGAATATACCAAGGAGTACTGAATCGGTTGGAGTACCTCCAATAGAGTAGGCTTTGGCGCCATCGATATTGGCTTTTGTTATCCTTAGAGGTTCAAAAAGCGATATTGATCGTCCTACACCACTTTGCTGAATCGCAGGTGCTGCAATAGTAACATCACCAAGTTCCTTTATGCTGTTGTATGCAGCACTGATACCTGCTGAATATACACCATCATCATTGGTAAGAAGTATTCTTTTAGACATTGTTAACCTACATTGTTGACTAATATTTTATACTTAATGGATGTTAAGAGGAAAAATTTAAATCTCTTTCTAATTTGCAATATTAATGTAGGGTGTTATTTTAAGATAATCGAGCAGGGCTATCTATGGACAACGAAATTGAATCTGTACTCAATGAGAAGATGTCACTTATAAGCAACATCCCGATTATTCAGGGTTACTACCTTGTTATCGGTGGAGGTAAAATAGGAAGCAATTTCGTGGATTATGCCAGAACAAATGGGTTTCCTTTTGTGCTAATACTGGATATCAATCGAGCTGCTCCCGCAGCAAAAAAGGCAGTGGAAATTCAGGATAAACAGAAACTGGTAAATATACTGAAAAACCCCGATTATCGAACAAATGGGAACATCTATTTTTATAATGCAGGTCTTGAGATAGTACCTTTTATACTATCCTACGGAATACCTGAGTTTATAATCCCTGCTGTTCCATATCATGCAGCAGCTAAATTGGTTTCGTATTATGCAAATTCTCAAAACCAAAATCTGATAAAAGAAATTTCAATAGTATCTGATAATTCAGATGGTATGAAGTTTTTTGAACAATTGGAATCAGAATTTCCTAAGGATATAGTTGCTGGAAAATATCCTGAACATGGAATAATCATGCTGTCCTATGCAAGGAAAGGTGAAATATGTCCGGACAACTGCATGAGTCCAGAAGGATATTGTCCCAATTTCAACCGTGTAAAATTAAAAACTATAACCCAGCATGTAAAAGATTTAACAGATACGAAAACAGGTTGGGTTTTTGAAAGCTATCAGATGAAACAGGGTATCGGTGGTTTAAAGGGAGAGGATTTTAAGATAATAACTCTGGACATCATGGGTTATGTAAAAAAAGTCTGCGAAGGAAGAAGGAATGAAACGTTTTTTATTGCCACTACCTGCAACTGTCATGGAGTTGTTAATCTGTTTAGTTTACGATAAACGGGGTGCTGGGGTAGATAAAGCCCATGAATTTGGAGCGAAACAATCTAGAATAATCATATTGGTTACCTGGTAGGTTTTAGGTAGGATAGATTATTAGTAATCAGTAATTTCCGGACATGCTGTTTACTTTTGGGATAGCAGTCAGTCTAAATTAGCACTTATTTGGTACAGTTGCAGTGCACCATTATAACTAAATATTTAAGGGTAAGTATAGTTTATTTAGATGAACATTTTATAATTACAGTAGTTTAAAAGTACTGGAACTGGAACGGAACCATGCTGGACATAAAATACTTAGTCAAAGATTTGATCAGGACAAGGAAGATTCAAAATTTTATAAACAAGAGGTTAAAAGATGAATCCATCCTCTTTCTACCGAAAAACAATATTAAATATATATGTACAAATGACGCAGTTTTTGAAAACAGTCCACTGTTGTACACCCTTATGCAGGTAGAAAGCGACTACATATTTGATGATCTAAATCCTGATGATATAGTTCTGGATATCGGTGCAGGTATCGGTGCATTTTCTCTTAAAGTTCACCGGAAAGTAAACCATGTATATGCAGTTGAACCTTTATGGACAAATGAACTGCTTAAAAACTGTGGATTATCGAATGCTAATAATGTAACTGTTTTACCCTATGCATTGAGCAAAGAAGCTTTATCTGTGGAATATGAAGACAGAAAAGCAAATGTTGAAGGTAAAACCCTTTCAGAATTTAAAAAACTCTGTGGTGGGCATGTAGATTTTTTGAAGATGGATTGTGAAGGAGGAGAGTGGAATATAAAACCATATGAACTTGAAGGAATCAGAAGAATTGAGGCTGAAATCCACAGTTTTAATGGTGAAAATTTGAATGATTTTGTGGAAATGCTGGAATCATGTGGTTTTATTGTCAAAAAGAAGAAAAACGCCTGTAATAATATGTTGATTCATGCATGGAAAATGTGAATCAATACCGAGATTAAATATTTTCTATCATTCACCGCATTTTGTATTATCTTTTTTTTCTGAATCCTCTTTAAAGCACATATACCAGTCAGAACAGTATGAATCTTCTTCATCAATTCTCTTTTTTGCAAGTTCATATGTTTGAGGTGGTGGTATAAGCAGGTCATCACCTAGATTCCATCCTTCTGGAGTTTGTACTCCTTCATTATCGGTTTTTTGCATGGCTATAATTAGTCTTTTTATTTCTTCCAGATTTCTTCCATTAGATAACGGGTAATATATAACGGCTCTGATTATTGCGTGTGGGTCTATTACAAAAACAGCTCTAACCGTATGGGTACTGAAAGAATCCTTTGAACTGCTTTTTCCGGTAGTTCGTAGTTGCTCGATAACCTGTTCCTGGCTCCACCTGGCTTTAGGATGGATCATCCCATATTTTTGAGCTACGACCATATTGAGGTCATCTATAATTGGAAAATTGATGTCTACGTTTTCGATGCCTTTGTATTTAACCTTATCTTTTATGGATTTGAGCCATGAGATATGAGAATAGATGCTATCAATTGAGAGCCCAAGCAATTCAGTATTCAATTTTTTAAATTCTTCCTGCATCTGTGCAAATTTTATAAATTCAGTTGTGCATACAGGTGTAAAATCACCGGGATGGCTGAAAAATATAACCCATTTACCTTTATAATCCTTCGGAAAGTTTATTTCTCCAACAGTGGAATTTGCCATGAATGGAGGTGCGTTATCACCGATCAATGGCATATAAGTGGATTCATGGGTATCATCAGTATCGATATACTCTTTCATTATAATTCTCCAATTGCGTTTATGTATTAACCCTATAACTTGATGAATTATTAATAATAAGGATGACCTTAATTGTAGCTTTTATCCCCTATTAAATTAATATAATGACTTTTATCAATGTATATTTTTCGATAGCAAATATTCATTTATAAAGGGATAAGTATTTATAGACAAAGTTAAAATAGTCTATTATAAGAGCGGGTTAAATCTAATTTTTTACTATACCCCCCACTCCTCAACCCGCTCTATAATGGTTCTAACAAATAATTATTATATTGCGATGCAAACTGGATATCATGAATACTATTTCCAGACAATGTCCTGAGCTTGTAATGGGAGTCAAGAATAAGGCAACTCTAAAAGCTTGCAAAGATAATGCCGATGCTGTATATTTTTCACTTGATAGGTTCAGTTTAAGAGCAAGAGCGACAGACATAACAACTGAAAATCTAAAACCTTTTGTAAGTCAGGCGAAAAATTATAGGTTAAAGTGTTATCTGGCTATTAATTCTGTAGTTTATCCAGAAGATTTGCAGGAACTGGATGAGGTTCTGGACAAAGTATCTGGTGTAGATATAGATGCTGTAATTGCATGGGATCCGGCAGTCATCAAAAAAGCAGCAGATAGGGGTATGAGGGTACATATATCCACACAAGCAAATGTTTCCAACTGGGAATCTGCAGAAATCTACAAATCACTAGGTGCAAGTCGTGTGATACTATCACGTGAACTGACACTGGAGCAGATTAAACAAATCAGGAAAAACACCGATATGGAACTTGAAGTTTTTGTACATGGTGCCATGTGTCAAGCGATATCAGGTCGATGTTATCTGTCGTCTTACCTTGTTGGAAAATCAGCCAATTGTGGAGAATGTTCCCAACCATGCCGCTGGCAGTGGACACTTCATGGTGAAAATGGTGAACAGATAGACCTTGAAGGTAAATATCTGTTGAGTACAAAAGACCTGTGCATGATAGAATACATACCAGAACTTGTAGATTCAGGTGTGGATGCCTTCAAGGTGGAAGGTAGATTGAGGAATACCAGTTACATAAATACGGTATCAAAGTGTTACCAGGAAGCACTGAACAGTTACCTAAATGCCACCTATACAGACCAGAAAGTCCAATTTTGGAAAGAAAATTTAGGACAGGAATATAATCGGGGATTTTCAACAGGTTTCTATTTTGGAACGCCTGGTACTGAAGGTTTAACCCCTGAATCTGATATGAATATATCATCTATTAAGAGGGAAGCTGTTGGGATAATTACAAATTATTTCCCGAAACAAAATGCTGCCAGTGTGGATTTGCAGGAACAGGGGTTAGATGTAGGTGATGACATCATTATTGAAGGGGCTACCACCTATATTGAACAAAAAGTAGAATCCCTTGTCAAAAACTGTGAATCACTTTCTACTGTTGAAAAAGGTCAGCTTGTGGGTATAAGTGTCAAGGACAAGGTCCGCAAAAATGATAGGGTTTATAAATTTGAAAAAAATGATCCTATCAAATAATATTAAAATTCAGCAGCAAAGCCAGAGCAATTAATACTATTCCGGTAACCAGTCGTATCTCTGAACGTCTTTTTTCCCTGAATTCTGTCACAGTATCTGGATTCAGACCAAAGGCTAGCAAGCCGCCGAGTATAAACACCGGCAGTACCACTCCGAAATTATAAACAGCAAGATACAAAGTTCCTTCAATAATTTCACTTCTTGCTATCAGCATATCTAGTATGGACAAATAGACTGCACCAACACAGGGCGCCTTGATAAGTGAAAATAATCCTCCTGCAAGAAGTGAGAGTATCAGTATGTTTTTGCCTTTTATATTGCCCATGAACGATATCAATGATTTTGGGGTTTTGAATGTGGATTTATCACGGGTTTTCATATAATAGGCATCATAGATGTGCCATATCCCAAGACCTCCTATCAGTGTTACCATGAACAGGGTTACTGTACCTGTTATTTCTGGCATGGAATTGATTGTTCTCAAAATTCCCAGTCCTACAATTGTATAGGTTGCAAATATACCAGTACAAAATCCTACTACAATAATCAGCATATCATTGCGGTTTCCTTCAGATGAAAGCGTGACAGATGCCATGAAAGCCATTACTGCAAGTAAACAGGGGTTAAATCCTGCAAGTATACCGGCAACGAGAACCATTAGCGGTGAAATTTTTAAAGGAGTTCTGTTAATTGTTGACTCATTTTTGTCATCCGAATCCTGTATCGGTGGAGCATCCTTGATTGATTCAACCAGTAGATTCTCGAACAAAGTTAAATTGCCTTTATAATCCTGATATGTTATAGTGGTGCTTTTATTGATGACAAGTGTAGGTACTGTATACACACCGTACCCTTTCATCCTGCTGTAGTGTGTTGTAATCTCGTAACTGGAATAATTGATGTTTTCAGAATCTTTCACAACTTTATCTATTACAGGTGCAATCTTCTGACATTTGGAACATCCGTCTTCATAGAAATATTCTACCTGTGTGTCTTCCTGAGCTGATACGGTAGGAACTACCAAAAGTAAAGTGGTCAAGATGAGGAATACAATCAATGATGTTTTAATGACAGCTTGTCGTAGCACAGGTCCTCTTATCATAATTTCGCTCTGAAACTGTTTTTGTGGATACTTCCAGAAGTTCACCGGTATTTGCCGATACATATCCTTCTACAACATAGAGGTCATCCACACCGGAACATGCACAGGTTCTCTCCATTGTTTCAACCTTCCAGAAATTTGTCTCATTCTGGTTAGGCGTGCCGTTCAGATTGTAGACCGTTCCTGGTTCCAGTGAGGCTGTAACCACTCTCCAATCAGGGTTATTAAAATTTTCACTCAGGTAATCTGAGGCACTGGTATTGTTAATCACTATACCTATGGCTTGGGATGCATTGACTCTTAGATTCAATTCAAAATCATCGCCTTCCGGCTCGTTATTAAGAAAAGCTCCACTTACAGCTATAAGTCCCACGATGATTATAATAGCAATAACAGCAATTATGTTGATAGATTTCATACCCGCACTCCTAAATTTACATAAAATGATGTAAACTTAGGAGTGCGGATTACAGATAGTAAATAACCTTGCAGGACAAATTAATGGTACTATTGAATTGGAGAGAAATAAGGGTGCAGAATTTATTACC
>NZ_JBKGYF010000035.1:0-16985 GCF_046546175.1 Methanohalobium sp.
TCTGAAGGATGGATTCCACCGTCTCTGCAGAGTAGAGTGGACAACATCCAATCATGGGTTAGAAAATTGATGAAATTGATTCCTATAAGCTCAATATCTTATGAAAATATCAAGTTCGACACACAGCTGATGAAAACCCCTGAAATTGAAGGTGTCGAATACCAGCAAGGAACTCTGCAGGGTTATGAAGTAAGAGAATATCTACTGGAAAAGTTCCAGAAAACCTTTGTCTATTGCTGTGGACAGGATGTACAACTGGAGATAGAAAACATCGTACCGAGAAGTCGAGGCGGATCTGACAGAGTCAGCAATATGGCCATTGCCTGTCATGACTGCAACCAGAACAAATGTAACATGACAGCTGAAGAATTCGGTCATCCTGAAGTGCATGATAAAGCCAGAAAACCTCTGAAAGATACAGCGGTTGTTAACTCTACAAGATGGAAAGTCCTCGATTACTGAAAGATACAGGACTATCTGTAGAATGTGGAACAGGTGCTTTAACAAAAATGAACAGGATAAAATTAAACCTGCCGAAAGACCATCATCTCGATGCGTGTTGTGTAGGGAAATCCACTCTAGATGATCTGGAATTTAAAACTAATAGTATCCTGCAAATCCATGCCAAAGGTAGAGGCAGCTATAAAAGATGCAAACTTGACAGA
Source organism: Methanohalobium sp. (assembly GCF_046546175.1). Classification (NCBI taxonomy): domain Archaea; kingdom Methanobacteriati; phylum Methanobacteriota; class Methanomicrobia; order Methanosarcinales; family Methanosarcinaceae; genus Methanohalobium; species Methanohalobium sp. The sequence continues at coordinate 666 of NZ_JBKGYF010000035.1, forward strand.
GACGGTTTCCCGAGAAAACCTGCACCAAGAATCAAATACATATTCGGTTTCCAGTCAGGAGATATCATAAAATCAGTTGTTCCAAAAGGAAAATACAAAGGTATCTGGAAAGGTGCAGTCGCATGTAGAGGTAGTGGTAGTTTCAACATCAAAATCGGTGCTAAGAGGATTGCACAGGGTACAAACCACAAACATCTGAAACTCATACAGAGTTTCGATGGATACCCTATCAATTTGACAGACTTAATTTAAATCCAAATATAAAAACCGATGGTCGCAATTCCTCCCACTGCTGAAGCAGTAAGCATCCTTGCGACGTATCTCGTGGTAGCGTTCTTGTGATTAATACATAATCACTTTTAAAAATATAATAATTAAAAATCTTTATATATAATAATAACTTAGATATGTAAGGGGGATAAGGAACAATAATCAGAAAAATTGTTTCTGCTAACCAGTACTAAATAGGATATCAGATACTATGAAAGCTTAGCTTATATGGGGGTAGTTAACATCAGAAGGAGTAGAATAGACATTACACTGGATATTTTAAGTATTGCAGCTAATGGAGCAAAAAAAACTGAAATTGTGTATGGAGCAAACCTGAATTCTAACATAACCAATAAATATCTGGATATGTTAAAACAGAAAGATCTGATAAAACAGCAGGACAACATTTTCATGACAACTGATAAAGGGAGGTACTATCAGGAAATTGCCAGAGGGCTAGAATTAAAATAACAATTACCTTTTCATTATTTTTATTTGATTAAACCTTTTAGATATCTGAATGAAGCAGTTTCCATTCATTTTTTAGATTTGTATGCGAAACAGATTGTATGATATGTTTATACTCATTGTTTCCGATACTACTGTTTAATTTCAGGAATTGCTGATTTGCTTCTTTTATTGACTCCAATCCGATTTTGTTGTATATATTATAGACCAGAACAAATGACTTTTTGTATCCGTAATCTACCTGGTCAAAGTTTTTTGAACCAATCGAATCTGGGACTGACCATGTGGATAAAACCAGGTCATTGGATTGTTTCATGGTGTTGTACTGTTTTATAAAATCTTCTTTTCTCTCATGAGCATCATGGGGATTGATACGGTTTAAAACAAGATATGTATATAAGTCAGCATATCCCTCATCCATCCATCTATGTTTGAAATTACAGTTCTGAGTCCAGTAATGAGCCAGTTCATGGATGAGTATATCCTCGTTTGATGTATGTAGCATTAATATTCCATGTTTACCATTGTTTATACCGCTATATCCGGACGTATCGTTTTTAGTGGCTTGGGTAATGGTAATATTGTAGTCTTTTGGATATGGTATTCCCCATAATTTTTCCATTACTGGAAGCGTCTTTAGTGCGGTATCTAAAGTGGTATTAGCCCAGTCATCTTCTCCGTCCCAATATTTTATTTTGAAACCAACCTTTTCGTCACTAAGTTGTACTGTTTTATTCAATACATTGTACTCAGTACGATTGACAGCATCAATCTTGCATCTCAACTGGTCTTTAATCCTGTTAAATTTGTACATATTTAGATTGCTGGAATGTTTCGTGGTATAATCGGGGTTGTCTATGTATACGTTGTAACTATCAGGTACCATAACAGTCGCATTAATGAGGTCAGCATTTTCATTCAACTTAAAAACGGCGGTATTTTCATTAACCGGTATATCATATTCCAGATATATACTACAACTGTCACCATACCATAGATTTCGATTTAACCTGGAAATATAATACTCATCCCCATGTTCTTTTTGAATTGTAATTTTTTTGTTTCCTCTGTCCCACATGTCAATATTTCTGGCATTTTCTGGGATTTCGTGATGCATGTGTTCATAGTACCCCTTCCAGTATTTAGTATCTGTATCATAATTTGTGAATTGTATTTCTTTAAAGACATGAACCACACTATCATCAGGAACCAATTTATAAAAACTGTCTACCTCTTTATTGGTTTCATTCCAGTCTGCAGACACAGGTATGATAAATCCTGTAAATATTAGAACTACAAAAATAAATCCTAAAAATATCCGTTTTTTTATATTTTCCATTATATATATAAAAATTTGTGAACATGTATCTAAGGATTATGTTGATAAAAATCAAAAATACCAACATAAAAACTGCAAAAATTCTAACGTAACTGACTGTCATGCAATAGCAAACCATTTAAACGTTGAATTCCATCACTCAAAGAACAAAAAAGATTCATGGAGATTTTTATTGATGAAATACTGGCAGCCAAAATATGAAACAATGGCACCAGACGAACTCAGAGACCTGCAGTTAAAAAGGTTAAAAAGGACAGTTTCACAGGTTTATAATAATGTCGCGTTTTATAAAGACAGGTTTGACCAGCTTGGTATAGGTTATGATTCTGTAGAATCACTGGATTCGGTAAAGAAACTGCCAATGACGATAAAGAAAGACCTGCGGGAGACCTACCCATTCGGACTTTTCGCAGTCCCCAGGAAAGATGTTGTGCGTATACATGCATCATCTGGTACAGGAGGCAAACCTACAGTAGTTGGTTACACTTCCAATGATATAGATACATGGTCCGATATAATGGCAAGGAATCTGGTAATGGTCGGTGTCAGGAGTGATGATGTTTTTCAAAATTCAGTAAATTATGGTCTTTTTACCGGTGGACTGGGATATCATTACGGGGTTGAAAAGCTTGGAGCCATGACAGTTCCCAGCGGAACAGGTAACACTGCCAGACAGTTGGAAATGATGATTGATTACGGAGTTACTGCTATCCATTGCACTCCGTCCTATGCACTTTATCTTGCAGAAACTGCTGAACAGATGGGAATGCTCGAAAAACTGTCACTGAAAATCGGATGTTTCGGTGGTGAACCCTGGTCATCGAATACCCGTAAACAGCTGGAGAATGCACTTAATATCAGTGCATATGATTCCTATGGTCTCTCTGAAATGATGGGACCTGGTGTAGCATTTGAATGTGAAGAACAGGACGGTCTTCATGTCTGGAGCGACCATTTCCTTGTTGAAGTTCTGGATGAAAAAGGAGAACAGGTATCTGAAGGGGAAAAAGGTGAACTTGTATTGACATCTCTTACAAAGGAAGCCTTACCACTTATAAGATATCGAACCGGTGATATCACCCGCTTTCTGGAAAGTGAATGTAGCTGCGGCAGAACAACACCTCGTATTTCCAGGGTTCTCGGTAGAGCTGATGATATGTTAATTGTCAGGGGTATTAATGTATTCCCATCCCAGATTGAAAATGTTATAGCGGATATATCTGAAATTACTGACCAGTTCCAGGTAGTTCTGGATAGAAGCCGCAATATGCTGGATGAGATTACCGTTCGGGTGGAACTGGAAGATGATGCATTCACAGGAGAACTTCAGGACCTCTCTGCTGTCAGAAAACATGTTGAGAATGAACTAAAATCTATTTTAAATATAAGAACAAATGTAGAACTTGTAGAGAAGGGTTCTATACCCAGAACTTCTGGTAAATCCCAGAGGATAATAGACAGGCGTAATGCACTTTGAGTGTTAAATTGATGTAATCAGCGTGGGGATAATATGCCACATAAAATGGAAATGGTAGGTAAAACCAAGGTCACAGTAAAAGATGGTAAAGTTGTAGATGTCAGTAATCCAGTAATAAACTGGTGTCCTATATTTGATAAAATGCGGGGTATCAAGAAAATCACTCCTGAAGATGTCAGGAAAAACATGGAATTCAGGATTGAAGATTTTGGTATGTTCACTGATAAACGCCAGCTTGAAATGGAAGTGTTTGTAGGTTTTGGTGCCTCTGAGATAATGATGACCGGGCTTAGAAGAGGTATGCTGGATACCACGGTCACGGTATGTGATGGTGCAGGCACTGTAATAACCAGTAACCCCAAACTCGTACAGGGAATGGGTGCAAGAATTTCTGGATTAGTAGAAACCGAACCTATTGAAGGTTTAATCAAAAGGATACAGGCAAGTGATGGGGTTGTTCTTGACCCGTCTACTGCAAAAATAGATCCGATAGAGGGAGTTAAAAAGGCATATGAACTTGGTTATAAGAAAATTGCAGTAACAATTACAGGTGCAGATGAAGCGAAAAAACTCCGGGAGATAGAATCAGAACATGGTCTGGAATTGACAATTGTAGGAGTACATGTAACCGGAATTGAAAGGGAAAAGGCGCTTGAGCTCATCAATTATCTGGACATAGTAACAGGGTGTGCCTCAAAAAACATACGTGATGTTATTCGGCCATTAATACAGGTTGGAACCGCAGTACCGCTTTTTGGAATCACACAAAGGGGCAAGGAAATTATGCTTGAGCGTGCCAAAGAAGTGGAAAAACCAATACTTGTCAACACAACCGAGTTACCTGACCTTCCTGAAGAAAAACAGCCAAGAGAACTTATTTAAACAGTTTTATACTATTTCATCATTATTTATTTCCGAATCTATAACAGGAAGGTCTTGTACGTATCCGTTTCTGTCATAACACTTCCAGCTTTTTTCATCAAAGGGTTTTCCTACTATGATATGATGTGACCCGGTTTTTGAAAACATCTGGAGGTCCGCTTTTGACGGCTTAATATTCGGTGATGGGTGGCTGTGTACAGAACCAACTGATTTGATATTTGGCATCATAAACAGTCTCATGATAGCACTGCAACTGCTTGATTCTGTACCCGGCAGAACTATGACCTCTGTAATAACTCCATTATCAGCATGTAGGAGTCCAGCAAACTCCAGAGGTGCGGTTGATTCACTTACTTTTAATATGAAATTGAGCGCATCACTTTCTATCCCTTTAATCTTCATGAAAAAGAGATTATGTCCTCAATATATATGATTTTGATTAATATCAATGGATTGTTGTCAATTCATAACTGTAAAAATATTTTGGATATGTAATCTTTATAATTTTTGTTATATTAATGTTTTTACTTCTTTTTTCTCTTTTATTAAAATTTTCTCCGGTAAAAAGTTTTATTTCCTCATTAAATATATGACATAAGAATTCAATATTACGAAAGTGGGGCAACAGGGGTACTTGAAAGCCAACGGCTTCTAGTGGCTGACTGATAATCCATCAGGCAATAGTCGTATATAAATCGAACAAAATACATTTATAAATAATGGCTTTGCCTGAATAAAAGCGATAAAATAATATAATATGTAAAAAAAACTGTATACTTGTCCGGTCTATATGAATGACTCATGATTTGTTCATAAATCATGATAATGATGATTGAGGCATGGAAGAATAATAGCTAGTAGTAATCAAAACGAAAGGGCTTCATAATCTAAGAGAGGGGATGAATTTGCAATCTTTGGTACAGGAAGCTTTAAAGCAAAAAGAAAGAGAAACATCAGAACGTGAAACATTAGAATCGGATGAAGATTTTGAAGAATTCGGGATGCCCAGAATCACTATTGTAGGATGTGGTGGTGCTGGTAACAATACTGTTAACCGGTTGTATAATATCGGTATTGAAGGTGCAGAAACAGTAGCAATAAACACAGATAAACAGCATCTTGATAATATTCATGCAGACAAGAAAATACTGGTTGGTAAAACCCTGACTCGAGGGCTTGGTGCAGGTGGATACCCTGAAATGGGGAAAAAAGCTGCAGAACTTGCCCGTGGTACACTCGAAGAAGTTTTTAAAGATTCTGACCTTGTATTTGTAACTGCCGGAATGGGTGGAGGTACCGGTACCGGTGTTGCACCTGTTGTAGCAGATATCGCAAAGGAACAGGGTGCTATAGTAGTAGGAATGGTATCCAGTCCATTCAGAGTTGAGAGGGCACGTACAGTAAAATCGGAAGAGGGGCTTGAAGAACTTCGTCGAGCCGGTGATACAGTTATTGTTCTTGATAACAATAGATTACTGGAATATGTCCCAAACCTGCCTATTGACCAGGCTTTTTCAGTAATGGACCAGTTGATATCTGAAACTGTAAAAGGGATTACAGAAACAATCACTCAGCCGTCCCTTATCAACCTAGATTATGCAGACATCAGGTCCATTATGGGCTGCGGTGGAGTTGCAGTAATGCTGTTTGCGGATAGCAAAAACCAGAATAAGAGTGACGATGTAGTACGTTCCGCATTAAATCACCCATTGCTGGATGTGGATTACAGAGGTGCAACAGGAAGCCTTGTACACATAACTGGTGGACCGGACCTGAGCTTAAAAGAAGCAGAAGAAATAGCTGGTTCACTAACATATGAACTCTCATCCAATGCCAATGTTATCTGGGGTGCGCGGATACGGGATGATTTCGAAGGAAAAGTCCGTGTTATGGCTATAATGACAGGAGTCCAATCTTCACAAATACTAGGACCCAATGAATACGACCCGAATATCGTGGAAAAAAGGGAACCTAGCAAGGTGTCTGCTGGTAGCAGCAGTAAACCAAATAGTACCGCGTCCAGGGCAAACAAAAATAACGGCGGTTCCATCATAGATATAATTAATTGATGTGTATACGCCAAATTTAAAATATCCAGTTTCAAATCAGATTTGAAATTGGATATCTGTTCTATTTTCTAAAGTTTTTAATATGAAACCAGCCCATAAAAACATATGAACATCTTGGTAGCTACAGGACATCTTTCAGAACAAACCGTCAAAAATGCGGTAAAGTCTAAAGCAGATGTTCTGGTTTTGGATACTGATATAGCTGCTTTCATTACACCCAATAAATTACTACAGGCTATGAAAAAGGAGCAAATGGAAAGTAGATATGACATTGTTTTTGTTCCGGGTATCGTATCCGGAGATTTTACAAAAATTGAAAAAGAAATGGATTGTAGGGTATATCTTGGACCTAAACATGCCTATGACCTGGATTTTATTATTCCCTTTGCAGAAAACTTTGAATTTTCCAGTGTAAAACCTGCCTGTGAATTGCTGTCGGATGTACGGCGCAAAAAGGCAATGGAACTGATAAAGGGTATCGAGGAAGTGTCATCCCCCGTGTTTAACATTGGCTGCCTTAAAATAGGTGGCAATTCACGTATGAAAGTAATGGGTGAGATTGTAAATGCGACCGGGATGGATAAGTTTGCGCTTGTAAATAAAATAAATACTTTCATAGATAAAGGAGCAGATATAATAGACCTTGGGGTATCTCTGGATACATCACCTGGGGAAGTAACAGAGGCAGTAAAAATCGCACAGGATTTTTCATCTGTTCCAGTAAGCATCGATACCCTTGATCCGGAACTAATAAGTAATGCACTTCATTCCGGAGTGGATATAGTTTTGAGCCTGGACAGCAGTAATATCGATGAAGTGGGCTGTGAAGTAGCTGAAAATGGAACTGCGGCAGTTGTAATTCCTGATGTGGGTATCAGTGACGATAAAAAATATGAAAGTCTGGTAGAAAATATTAAATCTGCACAGGATTCAGGGATAACCCGAATTATTGCAGATCCGGTTCTTGATTCGATAGGTTACGGTATTGATGAATCGATAATCCGATATAAAAAGGTCCGCGAAAAGTTTCCTGATTTGCCGCTGTTTTTTGGCGCAGGAAATGTAACTGAACTTATAGATGCGGATTCAGTGGGTGTTAATGCAGCTCTCACAGGAATTGCAAACGACTTGGGAGCAAGTATACTGTTTACACCAGAACTTAGTGATAAAACACAGGAGTCTATAAATGAGTTAAGAACCTCATCATGCATGATGTTGCTTGCTTCTGAGAGAAAAACCCCTCCAAAAGACCTTGGCTTGGATTTGCTTATCCTAAAGGAAAAACGCAGACGTCCAGATGCCAGTATTCCATATAATATTATACAGACAAAAGAATCAGAATCTTGGCAGCTTGACCCAGCTGGATGTTTCAGGATAAAAATTGCAACAAATTTAAATGATTCTGAAAGATGTATTGTTGCAGAACACGAGCAAACCTGTATAGTTGGAAAAACTGCAAGAGAAATCCTTGATACAATTCTTGATATGGAACTTGTGTCAACACTTGAACATGCAGGTTATCTGGGACGGGAATTGAAAAAAGCAGAACTGGCTCTTGAGTTTAACAGAAGTTATGCACAGGATGATGAATTTTGATATAGGTGATTGTGTGAAACTTGAACAAACAGATAAAGAAGCAATAATGAAGATTGTTGCAGCACGCTATTTTACAAATCAGAACTGGAAATGGATTAATTTAAAATCTGAAATTAATAAGATTTATAAGGCATATGATGAATTGAATGAACAGTACAACGCCTATCCATATATGAGCAGGGACTGGTATGTTGCGAATTCAGCAACCAAGAATATACATATGTGTGAAAAATGGAACGAACTAAAAGAATTGATGGGTTTTTTAAACTCATATGCACAACATTTCGATTTTATGGTAAAAGATAGAGATGAAAAATTTTTCTGTATTATCAGTGATAAAAATGAATTATCTTCAGACCAGAAAAATGCAATAGAGATTGCCAGAAAATCGAAGTACAATATTTATGAATTTGATATGAGTATACCGGATGAAGTGGCATTTGAAATCTCTCAGTTATAATACGGGTACATAGACTTTCATCGATACATTCATATTGTATGTATGATATGTGTCCTGCTCTATATACGTTGAGTTTGGTTATAATAATTGGAAATATATTGTAGCTTTTATGTAATAGGCTGTATTTACTGTATGTCTAATCTGATAATTTCATGTTCTAATATCTAAACAAACAAAAGGAGATGAGTTTCAATATGGATAACTTGATATATATAGCCCCTTTTGCAGGTCTTGTAAGTTTAATATTTGCTGCATTTTTTGCACGAAGTATTATGCAACACAGTCCAGGGACTGAAAATATGCAGCAGATAGCAGGAGCTATTCAAGAGGGTGCAATGGCGTACTTAAATCGTCAGTATAAAACAATTACAGGAGTAGCAATTGTACTTGCATTGTTAATATATGCTTTACTTGGTGATGATAGTGGTAAAATCGCAATTGGATTTATTGCAGGTGCGGTAAGTTCTGCTGCTGCTGGGTATCTTGGAATGAATGTGTCTGTTAGAGCAAATGTCAGGACTACTAACGCAGCTACCCAGGGATTGAAAAAAGCAATGGCAATAGCATTCCGTGGTGGTGCTGTCACAGGTCTGGCAGTAGTAGGACTTGCACTGCTTGGTGTAAGTGGTTTTTACATTATTTATGGTGATGTAGACCTTGTAATTGGTTTTGGATTTGGGGCCAGCCTTATCAGTTTATTTGCTAGAGTTGGTGGAGGTATATATACAAAAGCTGCTGATGTCGGTGGAGACCTTGTAGGCAAAATCGAGGCAGGGATACCTGAAGATGATCCACGTAACGCGGCTGTGATTGCTGATAACGTTGGTGATAATGTTGGTGACTGTGCTGGTATGGGTGCAGACCTTTTTGAAACCTATGTGGTAACAGTACTTGCAGCAATGCTGCTTGGTTCAATAATTTTAGAAACATATCCAAATGCAATACTTTATCCACTCGTACTTGGAGCAGTAGCAATCTTTGCATCAATAATATCGATTTTCTTTGTAAAGGTTGGTGATGACGGAAAAATTATGAAAGCTCTATACAAAGGCGTGGCACTTTCAGCGGTCTTATCTCTTGTGGCTTTCTACTTTGTTACCGATTTCCTTATGGGTAATATATTATTCTTTTACGCAGCTCTTGTTGGTATTGCCATAATGGTGCTTATGGTTATATTAACCGAATACTACACCTCTACAAGTTTTAGACCTGTAAAAACAATAGCCAGGTCATCGGAGACTGGTGCAGGGACAAATGTAATATCTGGTCTTGCGATAGGTCTTGAAAGTACAGCGCTTCCTGTTGTGATAATTGTAATAGGAATCTTGGCAGCATACTTTGTAGTTGGTGGTGCTGCGGCACCTGCGATAGGGTTGTACGGTATTGCAATAGCAGCATCTGCCATGCTTTCTACAACAGGTATGATTGTTACCATGGATTCGTTTGGACCGGTCACAGATAACGCCGGTGGTATTGCAGAAATGGCTGATTTGCCGGAAGATGTACGCAACGTTACTGATGCACTTGATGCTGTTGGAAACACCACAAAAGCGGTCACAAAAGGCTATGCAATAGGTTCAGCTGCTCTTGGTGCACTGGCATTGTTTGCTGATTACAGGCACAAGGTCAACCTTGATGTTGGCAGTTTAAGCCTTGACAATCCGGTAGTTCTTGTCGGGCTTTTAATCGGTGGACTTCTACCGTTTATTTTCAGTGCAGTTACCATGAGAGCGGTTGGAAAAGCAGCTTTTGAAGTTGTGAATGAAGTCCGCCGTCAGTTCAGGGAAATCCCTGGAATCCTTGAAGGTACTGCAAAACCCGGTTACAGTGAATGTGTGGATATTGCAACAAGAGCTGCTATCCGTGAAATGGCTATACCGGGTGCAATGGCTATAGTTGTACCACTTGTTGTAGGTCTTGTACTTGGACCGCAAGCTCTAGGAGGTCTTTTGCTCGGTATTATCGTGTCTGGACTTCTTCTTGCATTGACCATGGACAACGGTGGAGGTGCATGGGACAATGCCAAAAAACTGATTGAAGATGGAGAACATGGTGGTAAAGGGTCTGATGCACATAAAGCAGCTATAGTGGGAGATACTGTTGGTGACCCCTTCAAAGATACCGCAGGTCCGGCACTCAATGCTTTGATCAAGGTTGTAAACATGGTTTCCATCCTGTTTTCAGCCCTCTTTATAGGTGCTGGAATATTTTAAATTGGATGGTTTTAACCATTCATTTTTCTATTTTTTAATGCTTAGCATCAGAATTTATTAATTATAATTTTTACATTTCTTCATTAACTGTATCTTGACTTCGTAAATTTTATCGAAGATGAGACTGTCCGAGGGATACTTATTTATAACATAAATCAGTATGGGTAGTTTAGATACGAGCGGGTTAAAGACTACTTTTTTACCCACACTCCCCCTACAACAAACCCCCACTCCCCAACCCGCTCGTCCCCTACTTTTCCAAACACTGTGTTACCTTCCTTTGGTGTTTTCTACTTGTTGGTATAATATGTATTAAGGAATTTTTCTAATGTATCAAGTGTATAAAAATAAATTTTTATTCCATTGGATATTTAAGCCAAAAATAGTGAAAATAAATATCAATGATGAAACCGGTTTACAGGTTTGGTACAATGATAAAAACACGTCTTAGAGATTTTATTATAACAAAAGATGACTGGATTTTTGCAGTAGTGGACTATTTTCATCCTCATGGTATACGCTCAATCCTTAGATATGTTCCTGATGAAAATGGTGACCGCGAATTGAACGGTGTATGTTACAAAAAATACGATTTTAATGATGCTTTTGAATTAATGCGTAAAAACCGACCTACATGGGTTGAAGATGTGCATGTTGTACCTGAAAACCAAGTAAAACAGGTTCTTTACCCAAATGAGCGTATTCTTGAGCTTTCGAAGACAAATAGAAATGTTGCAGCAATTGTCAAAACACTGGATGGTGCAGGGATTCCGCGCGACAAAATGGGAGTTACAGGATCGTTGTTACCCGGTCTCCAGAAGGATGAGTCAGATATTGATTTTATTGTTTATGGGCGCAAATGGTTTGATGCCCGTGATGTTATTTCAGGGGCTAAATCAGGTAGTGGTTCTATTGAGGATATAAGTGATGAAATGTGGGAAAAAATCTACAATAAACGTGTGCCTGACATATCCTTTGACGAATTCAGGCTTCATGAAGAGAGAAAAGGCAACAGGGGGATGGTTTATGGGATATATTTTGACCTTCTTTTTGTGCGTGACTGGAATCAGATAAAACAATCTATTCAAAGGGGCGTAGATACAGGAAGAATGAAGATACAGGCAACTGTAACCAATTCAGAATTTGCGTTTGATAATCCTGCAGTTTATGATATAGACCATGAAACAATAGACCATGTTCTCTCATACACTCATACCTACGCAGGACAGGTGCTTGAAGGTGAAATTATGGAAGCTCAGGGTGTTGTCGAGGACCTGGGTGATATTAAACGGCTGGTTGTTGGTACATCACGTGAGCCAAAAGGGGAATGGATTCGATCGCTGACCCTTCTTGAAAAAAGTGGTTATATATAACTGATTTGCCTGATGGTTATCCTCCACCTGTAATATGGGATATATCTTCAGGAGCCTCAGTTTCTTCTTCCCCTGGTCTGCTTTTTGCAGTGGGTTTTTCCTTGATTCTTCTGGATATGGTTTCAGTTATCTCCAATAATTCAGGCTTGTAATACAATTCTTTTTTATCAATAAGCACCCATAAACCATCTTCATCTTCCTTTATATCAGTCACTTTACCAACTGTACCGGTATTTATGTATCCAACATTTGTACCGATTTCAATTGGAGAACCATTAATATCGGTCACTTTTATTGTTGTTTTATTTTCTGTTTCTGCCACACTTTTACCTCATTTTGATAAGTTGTAATTAACAATCATTCAATATTGATATCAAATGTTACTTTTAATATGTTACATTTACATTGTGTTAAATTTGAAAGTTTAACACCATTATGTGTACCACTGACTTCAATGTTGTTAAATTCATTGGAGCCGCAGAGAATGTCTTGTTCTGGATGGGTACCAGGTTTTATATTACAACTTATAATGGTCTTATTGCCTGCAGATACAGCAACTTTCATCCTTGGTGAAGCTGGATGGTTTTTGGGAAGTATCACTAATGGAGATTTCAATTCCCGAATTGTATACAATATACTTTTAAGACCTTTTTTAATAACATCCCCGGTGGAAAATGCAGATGCAACTATCAGGTCATGTGGTTCAAGACCAAGCACAATTTCCTCGTCCTGTGTTTCGAGGAAATATTGACCATCATCACCTGCTTTTACAATTGCTATTGTTCCGCTTTCACCGCTTAAAAAAAGTAATTCGTCTTTGTTTAGTGGGATGTTTTTTGTTGTCTGATGCATCTGAAATTTGGATTTTATTTTTCTGTTACATTTCTGGATTTACAGGATGGGCATTTTACATTTTTACCGAGTCCTCTGAATTTATTGCCACAGTCATCACATATAAAATCCTTTGTTGGAAGGTTCTCATCTGTATCTATATCATAGGATTCACCGCAACTGCACATATTGTTCACTCCGTTAACACTATGGATATATATCTTTTTTTATAATCTAAAAGCCTTTCGCCTGGCTCAACCCTGACTGATTTCAGATTTTAATTCACCAAGTGTTGCTATTCTTTCGGCAAATGCATTATGCCGATGGATACTTTCCTCATTTATCTGTTTGATAGTGATTACTGAATCATCAGGCAGATATCCGAATTTGTTGACCACGTTTTTGGCCATTGTTCGTACACAATCTTCAACGAATTTCGGTCTTTTATGAGCGTTTTTTACAATTTCTGATTCATCTGCACGTTTTAACAGTTCATACACACTTGAACTCATGGACATCTCAATGATTTTTATAACATCTTCAAGGGATGCATCTTCATCTCCTTCTACTTCAATGGATATTATGCCACGTCCTCTCTGGTTATGTGTAGCCATGGGTACTTCATGCAAAAATTTTGCAATAGTTTTCTCATCCACACCCAGTGATTCAAGTTCGCTTTGAGCTTCTTCTCTCATGATTTCCTGTGCGCACGGACATGCAGTTAATCCTACGACCTCTGATCCTATGAGTTTTTTTACATTAATTTCATTGGATTCAGACCTGAAAGCTGTAGCTTCAGCAAAAATGTCCACCACTTCCTGGCACTGCAACTTTGTAGCCGGTGATTGTCTTTTTATGACATACTCACTTTTCATTCTGACTTCTGCACGTCTTGCATATTCATGACGGTCGAGCAGATTCTTCGCGACATCACTGCACAGCTGTTCGATTTCATATACTGGCATGTTGATAGCTTTTTCAAGCACTTCGTCTATTGCTTCAAAATTACGTGAAAGGTTTGCTCCTTTAAGGCTGGATGGTAAATCAACAAAGATATCAAATGTTGATATAAGTACAATCGGTCTTTTATCTTTTCTTTTAATCTCCACAAGTTTCTTAACATCAGTTACACCAACGCGTGTGAGATTTATAGGGACTTTGGGTTTCCCTGCCTGCACGTCCGGTAATTGTACAATAGGAAGTTCCATTATATTAACCTCAAAATTACGATATTAATCAGAATAGAAGATAAGATTGTTCAAACTTCGAATTAGGTTTCAATTAGTTATATCTAATATTAAGTTTTCGATAGTATTTGCGTTCAATTTTGTGATATGCCTGAATTATCATAGGAACAGTTTATTTTCTCACCTATCATTTTTTAGAATGTATGCATCTGAAGTTGACTTAGGGTTGCATCAAATGTAAATTTTACGTCTTCTGGATTTGGTCAATCAGGGGTTAAAATCGTTTTATTTGGGGGTAAACTATTTATAATTTTATTTTTTGCATTAAATTTTTTAATGCTGTATAGTTGTAATACTAATATATTTTTACAGTTAACCGCGTTAAAGAACTGGATGTTGAACAAATCATGAACAAAAGCCAACATTAAAAGAAAAATATATATAGTTTATACACAAAAGTAATAACAGCGCCATAAGGCGACGGAGCGAGGTGACAATATGGCAGAAAGTAATACAAGAAACTTTGTAGTTAGAGATAAAAACGGGAAAGAACACGGTGTATTTACAGGTAAACAACCTAGACAGGCAGCATTAAAAGTTGCAAACAGAGGTAAAGGTACTAAATCCAATCCTGAAACAATAAGACTCAGAGAACGCGGAACAAATAAAGTTCACCTTTTCAAAGGTTGGAGAGAAAAAGTTGATGCGCCCAAAAATAAACCGGACTGGATGCCGGATAAAATAAACAAACCATTTGTGAAAAAACAGGGAATTGAAAAACTCAAAAAAGATTAATTTCTGAATCATTTAGAAGTAGTTCACTTATATTTACCCGCTAGTTTTATGGGTAATATTTATCATATTTATAAGGAAAAGGGGTAATCTTTTTTCCTTTTTTATAATTTTTCTTATTCTCAAATCATGATTATATTGTAGTGTATTTGACGCAAAAGTTTAAAAATTAAAACTCATCTGGATTTAAATATGGATCTTAAAAGAGAAAATGTACTGATTGAGGCTTTGCCCTATATTCAGAAATTCTATGATTCCATTATGGTAATTAAACTTGGTGGACATGCCATGGTTGACCCTGGTATAATGGATGATATTATCAGGGATGTAGTACTTCTTCGTTTTGTAGGTATCCATCCGGTGATTGTTCATGGTGGAGGGCCTGAAATAACAGAAAAGATGGAGCGGATGGGCAAAAAATCCGAATTCATCGGAGGTCTTCGGATCACCGATGATGAAACACTTGAAATTGCCAGGATGGTTCTTGTCGGTAATATAAATACTAAAATAGTATCCTTAATAGGACGGCATGGTGGAAACGGGGTTGGATTGTCCGGTAAAGACGGGAAAATGATACTGGCAAGGAAAAAACCCCCTCAAAAGGTACGAATTAAAGAGATGGAACATGATGTGGACTTTGGATGGGTGGGTGATACTGAAATTATCAATCCTGAACTTATCCATATATTAACTGAAAAGAGTTACATACCAGTAATTTCACCAATCGCTATGGATACAAAAGGCAACACCTTAAATATAAATGCTGATGTTGTGGCAAGTGATATTGCAACATCATTGAATGCAGAAAAGTTGATACTGTTAACCGATGTTACTGGAGTATTAAGGGATAAAGATGACCCTTCAACACGTATTTCCAGGATAAAAGTAGAAGAAGTGGAGCAGTTAATAGAAGATGGAGTAATCTCTGCCGGAATGATACCAAAAATCCGGAGCGCAGCATCAGCTGTTATAAGTGGAGTTGACAGGGTGCATATTATAAACGGAAGTGTCTCTCATTCACTGCTGCTTGAGTTGTTTACAGACACTGGTATTGGAACAATGGTGTATGAAGAAGAAAACAGCAATTAAAATAAAAATAATACTGGAATCATTTGGTTACTTTCACTTATTTTTTATAAAGGTAAAGAAAACCCTGATGTCTTTAGCATCGGGGTATGATAAATAGTCAAAAAAATATAAGTATTTTGCTAAACGATTGTATAATGTATGTATCTGACCCAGAAGAATCATCTCCGTGCTGATAAGCAGACCTATGAGACCTTGAAAAGGTTGACCAAACTGTCCAAGAACCTGTACAATTTCACATTGTATACGATTAGACAGTATTTCTTCAACTACGGGA
>NZ_JBKGYF010000036.1:0-16920 GCF_046546175.1 Methanohalobium sp.
CAGGTCTATAGTAAATCATAATGTTTTAATTATCGTAAAGGTTTTCTACAGAGCCTAATTTAGTTATATTTTTACTACTTTTATTTGCAGGATATTTTAGAGATATAAATCTCTAAAATCTATCTAAAACATCAAAGCAGTTATCCTTGGATTATATTAAAAAGAAAAATTCCAAGTTAGCCAAGTGTAGATTTTTTATAAAGTAAAAAAAGAAAGGTAAAGTATTAATTCATTCTGAAGAACCAGACAGTTTCATGATTGCTTCAGCCAAATCTCCTTTTGAATTTTTAAGAGCATCTCTGGCAGCATCTTCAGAGGCACCTGTTTGTTCAGCAACCATTTTTATATCATCATCAGGTATATCTATTTCTCTTTCAACTTCTTCAGGGGTACCCACTATTTGATAGGTATCTACTCCCTGAGCCGTCATTACTGTAACGTTCGCATCGTTGAAAACAATGTCTTTATCTGATTTTCTAATGATGATCTGCTCAACATCATCAAGTTCTTCTGTACTTATGCCCATCTGCTTCATCATCTGTTTCATTTTGGCAGGGTTCATTCCACGACCGCCCATTCCTGGAAACATCTACTTATCACCTGAATCAATACTTGATTGATGTTAGTTTAAATATTTTTACTGGCAGCTGCTGCAGGATCCACATGATGCAGGATTTGGATTGTCAATAACAAATCCCTTACCTTCCTCAGTCTCAACATAATCGATGGTAGCGTCTGCAAGACCCTCTTCGATATCTGAACTCATTACAACTTTTAATCCGTTGCTTTCTTCAGTTACATCTTCTTCTTTTATTTCATTATCAAGAGCAAGCCCGTATTGTATTCCACTGCATCCCATACCTGCAATAAATATTCTGAGTGCGTGGTCTTCTTTTTCTTCAGATTTAAGTAATGATTTTAATTCGGATGCGGCTTCATCAGTTATATTTACCAAGTTATTCACCTTTTTAAGTTAATGTATTATATTGTAGAAAATAGTTATAAAACCTATTGATAAGTATATAGGTTTGTTGGTATAAAAAACCTGCGCAACATGGTAATATAATTGCGCCAGTTCATATAAATTCTACATCGTTACCAGTAGGTTCATTGAATATTTCTGAATTGTACCCATTTATCTCGATAGAATTGCGATTATCCTTCACTTCCCAAACTGGAAGATACACCAGTTCTAAATGGTAATCTATATCTTTAGCCTTGGGTTTGAATTTTTTATGTTCAGATATCATGGCCTCGCCCATAGTTTTATCAAAACGAATATTTCTGGTATTTTTTTCGATGATCATCTTTAATATTTTATTACCAGCTTCTTCCTTTGTTAAACTTTTACTGACTACTATATAGTTGTCATTGGGTTCTTCGATATTTTCAACGATTTTTCCAATCAATAATGGTTCCAAGTTACCATTTAATGCATTCAGGTATCCTGTGTCTTCTCCTGATATATCTATTATTTTTGAGTTGTAACTTTGTTCAGTGCTGATGGAATAGTTGAATTTCCAGTAGGGAACAAATTTGAGTACTGCATTTTGTATTTGACTAAGATGAGGCTTTGCAGCAGAAATCGCATTATCTTTTGAGGTGTTTAGGGGAGCAGTTTTAATGTTCAGACAATTGGATGGCACATTTTCCTGAGCATTATTTTGATCATTAAAATAATTATCAACACCTACATAGGGGTTACTTTGTTCAAATGCAGGTTTATATAGATTCTGTTGATATGTACTTTCTGCCTCATTCCATTGATTTGACATTTGTGGCTGTATTAATTCAAGGTCGCAAGGTTGCTTTTCAATATCAGCAATTACAGCTTTTCCAATTTGAAACGCTAATTCATCACGTCCCCATAAAATAACACCCAATTTTTCAGCATAATGATAAACTCTGTTATCTGGGTTATCTGTAACTACATACACTCCTATGGATTTTTCATTTTGATTGTTTTCATTGAGGTCATTGGAAAAATATCTTATTTTTTGGTATTCAGCCTGGGTTCCGATTTTTATATAGATGGTATAACTATTTTTGCTGGCTATCAGGTCATAATTGTTTGATTCAATAATGCTGTACTGGGATGAAGTGAATATATCGCTGAGTATCTGTTTTAAGTCTTCCTTCATAATCATCACGAATTTATTAATTAGCAAACTAAAATAGGTTTCTATCTGGTTTATTTCTAAAATATATCATTTCAGGGTTTAAAATAATGATAACGGAAAAGTGATATATAAGTACTGTTGATTGGGCCATATATAGTTGCAGGGAATGTAAAAGATAAGATTAAATATAATTTTACTGGGTTTGCTTTAATCTTTGAGTGTAGTTTGGAAATTTTAATTTGTCCACTTTTCTAAATATATTTTTATACTTTAAGTGTAATAACTTAATTTTAGCTAGCATTATGATGACTTAACCATTAATTGATAATATTTGCTAATATATGATAATGGTGTGATAATGTCAAACTTTAGCATACTACTTGTAGAAGATGACCGATTAAACAGGGAACTCATAAATGACCTTTTAAGCCCTTATGGTTACAATATTGTTAATGCAGGAAATGGGTTTGAAGCACTTGATAAAATTCAAAATTATGACTTTGACCTGATACTTCTGGATATTCAGTTACCTCAAATGGATGGATTGGAACTCCTTTCTGAATTGAAGAACAATTTTGTTTCTATAAATATTCCTGTTGTGGCTTTAACTGCTCATGCAATGCTGGGTGATAAAAAGAAATTTATTAATGCCGGTTGCGATGGATATATATCAAAACCAGTGGATGTGGAACTTTTTGGGAACCAGGTGAAAGAGTATTTAACAAATAACAAAACAGTGAATGTATCACAATAAAAGCTTGTTTTCCGGTTCTATACATTATCATACGGTATGTATCATATTATTATGTAATTATTCTCTGCGTTTTGCAGACTTACATTGTTTTCTTAATGTTCGTATCCATGTTTCTGCAATTATTTCTGTTCTAAGGCTGCGTGGGTTTTTGAATCAACTTACTTTGACCTTTATCGAGCATTCGTCCACAATAGGGTCATGGTTTTTTAAGTAGATATAAAATTTAAATTATATCCAAATATATTTCTAACCATATTTCATTATTCAGATATTTCTTTATTGTATAGCAGTAAGTGATTATTATGATAAATCTGGATGATTTAAAGTATGAGCATGGATTGGTAAAGGCAGTAACCCAGGATTACAAAACAAACGAAGTACTGATGTGTGCTTATATGGATAAAACCGCACTTGAAAAGACCTTGGAAACAGGATATGTACATTACTGGAGCCGAAGCCGGAATGAATTATGGAAAAAAGGTGAAAGTTCTGGTCACTTACAACTACTTCATGAAATATTTGTTGACTGTGATCTGGATGCAGTTTTGCTTAAAGTAGAACAGATAGGTGCATCCTGTCATATGGGGTACTATTCCTGTTTCTACCGTACAATTAATGGTGACGTGGTGGGAAAAAAGGTTTTTGAGCCAGAGGATGTATATTAATCGAAAATATTTAAGTTCCAATCAAATTATATAAGTTCATAAACGTTTGGTAAATATGAAGAAAAAAAATGATACCGAATATAGAATAGTTCCTGACACCAGTGTGATTATTGATGGTCGTATATCAGAGAAAGTTAAAAATGGTGAGTATCAGGGAGCAACAATTTTTATACCCGAGGCAGTGGTTTCAGAGCTTGAGGCACAGGCAAACAGGGGTCTTGAGGTCGGTTTTAAAGGTCTTGAGGAATTGCGTGAGTTACGCAGACTTGCTAATAGTGGTGAGATCGACCTTAGATATACAGGGACACGTCCGAGCCTGGACCAGATAAAACTGGTTAAGGGTGGGGAAATTGATGCGTTGATTCGTTCTGTGGCGGATGATGTGGATGCCATGTTTGTAACAGGTGACAAGGTACAGTCTGAAGTTGCAATTGCAAAGGGACTAAAGGTCGAACAGATTTTTCCACAGAGTTTTGAATTTAAACCCCTTTTGATAGAGGATTTTTTTACAGAAGACACGATGTCAGTCCATCTCAAGAACAAAGTCTCTCCAATGGCTAAACGCGGTTCTATAGGAAATGTGAAGTTTGTAAAAATACGTGATGCTCCGTCAACCCATAAAGAACTGAAAACCATCTCAAGGGAACTGGTTGAAAGAGCTCGCTCAGATCCGGATTCATTTACTGAGATGTCAGCCAATGGTGCAATGGTTTTGCAGATTCGCAATATGCGTATTGCAATATCCAACCCACCGTTTTCAGATGATGTTGAAATCACAGCAGTGAGACCGGTTGCTGCAGTAACACTGGATGAATATCGGTTGAGTGAACAGTTGAAACAGCGAATCCTTGACCAGAGAGGTATACTTATAGCAGGTCCGCCAGGTGCAGGAAAATCCACCTTTGCAGCGGGAATTGCTGTGTATTTGAAGGAGAAGGATTTTGTTGTAAAAACCATGGAATCCCCGCGAGACCTTCAGGTACCAAAGGAAATCACCCAGTATTCTCCACTGGATGATGATATGGCGAATACAGCAGATTTGCTCCTTCTGGTTCGCCCGGATTATACAATCTATGATGAAGTGCGTAAAACACGCGATTTCCAGATTTTTGCAGATATGCGATTTGCAGGAGTGGGAATGGTTGGTGTAGTGCACTCCTATCGTGCAGTGGATGCCATCCAGAGACTTATCGGAAGAGTGGAACTCGGGGTGATACCACAGATTGTGGATACTGTAATTTTTATTGATAAAGGTGAGGTGTCCAAAGTACAGGTACTGGAATTTACTGTAAAGGTACCCTATGGTATGACTGAAGCAGACCTTGCAAGACCTGTGATCACAGTTTCGGATTTTGAAACCGGCAGAACCGAATTTGAAATTTATACCTATGGTGAACAGGTGGTAGTCATGCCGGTAGGTACTGAAAACAAAAAACCTGCACTGAAACTGGCAGAAGGCGGAATCCATGATGTCATTGAACAGTATGTGAGCGGTGCTTTTGAAGTGGAAATGGTATCGGATGAAAAAGCCATTGTCCGTGTCATGGAACACGATGTTCCAAGAATTATTGGTAAAAGTGGTTCGATGATAGCTGAAATAGAACGACAGCTTGGAATACACATCGATGTTCAGAAACTGGAAGAAGAAGCACCGAGAAAAAGAGAGCATGCCGGAAAAATTTTCAGACCTACCGTTGAGCGAACCCGAAAACACGTAATCATGACAATCCCCGAACTATCCACTGAAGATGTTGAAGTATATGCAGGAGATACATATCTTTTCACTGCAACTATAGGTCGCAGTGGTGATATCAAAGTTCGAAAGGATTCAACCATTGCAGAAAGTATTATCGATTCAGTGGATGAAGGCGAGGTTATTACTGTCAAGGTAATCTAAAAAATAGAGGGATATTATAGCTTTTTACAGGCTATAATTACCTTTTAAAAGCTAATGTTTAAATATTTATTAAATCACTCCAAAACGTCAATCTAATATACATCCTCCAGGATTTTATTATCAGAGGATAATTATGAAAGTTTCTGTAGTAGGTTCTGGTTATGTGGGTTCTGTAACTGCTGCCTGTCTTGCAGAACTCGGTCATCAGGTAATCTGTATTGATATTGATGAGGAACGGATAAATAAGATAAATTCAGGCAAATCTCCTATATGGGAAAAAGGTCTTGATGAACTTATTCAAAAACATGCAGGTAATAATTTAAAGGCTACTTCTGATTATGAATCTGCTGTTCTGGATTCGGATATTTCGTTTATATGTGTGGGGACACCATCGGATGATTATGGTAATATCAACCTTTCAATCGTTAAGGCTGCAAGTAAAAGTCTCGGACACGCCATAGGGAATAAAGATGGTTATCATGTGGTTGTTGTAAAAAGTACAGTAGTCCCGGAAACCACAGAAAATTTTGTAACTCCTATCCTTGAAGAATCGTCAGGGAAACAGGCAGGAAGAGATTTTGGTGTGTCCATGAACCCTGAATTTCTGCGTGAAGGTAAAGCGGTATACGATTTCATGAATCCTGACAGAATAGTCATAGGGGCACTGGATAAACACTCAGGTGATTTTGTATCACAGCTTTATGACAAAGTTGAGTGTCAAAACGAAATAGTAAGAACCAACTCCAGAACTGCAGAGATGATAAAATATACAAACAACTCATTCCTTGCCACGAAAATCTCTTTTTCCAATGAAATCGGTAATATCTGTAAAAAACTCGGAATCGATACTTATGAAGTCATGAAGGTAGTGGGCATGGATTTTAGAATCTCACCATACTTTTTGAATTCAGGAGCAGGTTTTGGTGGGTCATGTTTCCCGAAGGATGTCAGGGCACTGACCGGCAAATCAAAGCAAATCGGTTATGAACCTATACTGCTTGATGCTGTAATCAGGGTGAACGAAAACCAGCCCCATATAATGGTGAATTTGCTGGAAGAAAAAATCGGTAACCTGGAAAACAAAACAATTGCTGTTCTAGGTCTTGCATTTAAAAACGGGACCGATGATATTCGTGAGTCCCGGTCAATACCAGCGATAGCAGACCTGATTTATAAAGGAGCCGAAATCAAAGCCTATGACCCTCAGGCAAATGGTAATATGAAGAAGATATTTAACAATATTACCTACTGTGACAGAGCAGAAGACGCTCTTCATAATGCTGATGCCTGTCTTGTTATGACAGATTGGGACGAGTTCAAAGAATTGGATTCAGAATTTGGAATGATGAGAAACAAAATTGTAATCGATGGCAGACGTGTTGTACCGGTTCGAAACCTTGAACAGGAAATAGATTATGTAGGTATTTGCTGGTGATTCCAACCGGTCAGGTATTTATGGTTTGGTGGCAGATTGTAAATCGGGGATAACAGATGGATAAATCACCGTCCCGTATTAGCGGTAAAGCAACCAGAAAAAGTATTCTGTGTTATTTGGGTCTGCACAAATGGAAACGTGCAGGTGGAACTACTCACTTCTCATCCAATATCAGAGAGAAAAAATATAGGTGTGAAAGGTGTGGGAGAATAAAAACAGAATATGAACCAAAAGAATAATATCTTTTTTATCGTTAATTTGATGTATAAATCATACTCTTTTTGACCCATGAAAAAAATCACAATCATAGACTACGGACTTGGTAATCTTCGAAGCATCAGGAAAGCTCTTGAAAGGGTAGGTGCAGAACCGGTTATATCAAGTGATCCACCGGATATCCTGGATGCAGACGGTGTGATTTTACCTGGTGTAGGTGCATTTATCGATGCCATGAAAAATCTTCAGCCGCTTACTGATGCTATCTATGAATATGTGGACACCGGAAAACCCCTTCTTGGTATCTGTCTTGGTCAGCAGATACTCATGAGCAAATCCGATGAAGGCGGTCTGACCGATGGAATCAACCTTGTACCGGGTCATGTTAAGCGTTTTCCTTCAAGTGAATTAAAAGTTCCTCATATGGGATGGAATTCCATTACCATCAATAAAAACCATCCTCTTTTTGAAGGAATATCTGACGGAACATATGTGTATTTTGTCCATTCCTATTATGTAGATACAGATGAAACCCACACACTTTCGTACTGTGATTATGGACTTAGTTTTGCGGCAGTAGTTGCAAATGAAAAGGGTAATGTTGTAGGAACCCAGTTCCATCCAGAAAAAAGTGGGAAAACAGGACTTAAAATTGTTGAAAATTTTGTCAATATGTGCTGACCAGTAAATTTAGAGGATAAATATGGATATAGAAGGCTATGCAAAACGGGCATTGTTAAACGGTGTTGAGGAATCGGAACTGGAAGATATATTAACTTCCCGGATTCGTGAGGTAAAAAACACCACTCAAAAACATGCAAGAGAGCTTTCAAAAGCTTCTGTTGTAGAGGCAAAATCCACTCTTCATGTCAGTGGTGATGTACTTACATCAACTGTTTCCGGAATATCCATGGGACAGTTTGGGGTAGGTTCCCGCGGAACCGGTGATTTTTATACTCATGAAAAAATAGCCGAAATCATCGGAAAAACAGGTGCTTTTGTGGATTCATCCCATCTGGATGACTCAGGAGCAGTAATAACAGATGATGGGTTCAAATACATCATTGTAACAGTTGATGGAATGCATTCCCGTCTCAGTGACTTTCCATATCTTGCAGGATTTCATGTAGCCCGTGCAGCTCTCCGGGACATCTATGTCATGGGTGCAAGACCTGTAGCATTGCTTTCTGATATCCATGTGGCAGATGATGGGGATGTGGCAAAGATATTTGACCATATAGCGGGCATAACAACTGTGTCTGAACTTATTGATGTCCCGCTTGTCACAGGCAGTACCCTTCGTGTAGGAGGAGATATGGTCATAGGTGACAGAATGACAGGAGGGGTTGGAGCAGTAGGTGTGGAATCCAATCTAACATCACGCATCCAGGCAAAAGCAGGAGATGTAATACTCATGACAGAAGGGGCAGGCGGAGGCACAGTATCTACTACTGCTCTCTATTATGGAATGCATGGGGTTGTGGATGAAACCATCAATATTAAATTCCTCGATGCGTGTGAAGCCCTTATTGAATCAGGATTAACTTCCAAAATCCATGCCATGACTGATGTAACAAATGGTGGAGTCCGTGGAGATGCAAAAGAAATATCCAGAACAGCGGGTTTAAAACTGGTATTTGAAGAACCACGAATGAGAAAGCTGGTAAATCCTCCAGTACTGAATATGCTTGAATCACTTGAAATAGATTATCTGGGGGTGTCCCTCGACTCGCTTCTTATCATTGCACCGGAAGAATATACTGGAGATATCATCGAGACAGTAAGGAATTCAGGTGTAGATATTGATATTGTCGGAAAAGCGGAAGAAGGTAGCGGAGCCGAGATTATAATTGATGGTAAAAAATGCGATTTCACACCGCGTTTCAGAGAATCCGCATATACACCTATTAAGAAGATGGTAGGCGAAGAGGAACCATTGGATTTTGAAGACATGAAACATGCAATTGATAAGGCTGCCGGTGAATCACTGGATAAAAAGAGAAAGATAATCGATAGAATCAAAAAGGATTAATTACCCTTCTACCCGCTTTACAACCAGTACCGGCCCATCCTTTTCGATAATTTTCACCTTGACATTTTTTTCGATATATTCGTCAGACCTTGCCTTCCAGTATTCCCCTTTATATTTAACATATCCTTCTTTATTGGGTTTTAGCTGATCATTGGTTATTGCTGTACCTCCTATCATTTCACCGATGATAGGTTTCTTGTGTCTTACTTCTATAATTTTGTATACAATAAACAGCATAAATACACCCATAATTATCGAAGGGGTGACAATGGCAATTATCATCTCCTGCTGGATTTCAGCAGGTGTGTAAAAGTCAGGATAATCGGTAGGTATTAGGAATATGCTTCCAGCTATAAGACAAATCAATCCACCTACACCGAATGCACCTATACCAGGGGATTGGATTTCTAGGAAAATCAACCCCATACCTACGATTATGAGGAAAATAGCAGCAATATTAACATCAAATCCTGAACCAATAAGTCCTAATGCTATAGCAATTGTTCCAAAAATTTCTGCACCAAATCCAGGATTGGAAAGGCCGATAACAATTGAATATAATCCAATAATCAGTAGCAGTGATGCAATCAATGGGTCTGAGATTATGCCCATGATGATGATATTTAAAGGTGGATCATAACTGTCGATTTGCGCACCGCTGACATTGAGCTGTTTACCCTTTGCAACATCACCATCGACCTGTCTGAGCAAATCACCAATTGAAGGGGAAACATATTCGATAACATTGTACTCCTGAGCAGTTTCAGCGTTGAGATTCAGGTTCTTTGTAATGAATTCTTCAGCGGCAGTAACATTTCTGTTGTTCTGTCGTGCTTTTTCTCTGGTGTATTCGATAATAGCGTTGATAGTTTTTGTATCATTTATCGGCTGGCTGCCTGTACCTGTTAGTTGAACAGGTTGTGCAGAACCTATTACAGAAAAAGGGGCCATCGCAGCAATATCGGTACTTATCAGTATAATAGTGCCCGCAGACCAGGATTTTGCCCCCTCGGGATACACATAACCAATAACAGGTACATCAGTCCCCTCGATTTGTTCAATTATGTTGAAGGTTTCATCAAGTTTTCCACCAGGGGTATTCAATGTGATAAGCAGAGCATCATAATTTTCCTCCTCTGCGACCGATATGGCATTGGTTACAAGGTCGTCACTTGCAGATGTAATGGAATCAGAAATCTCCACTACAAGTACCTTTTCTTCCTGGGCACTGGCACAGGGTGATGCCACCATCAGAAAAAGGAACAGTGATATAAAAAAAAGGTAAATATAGGGTCTGATATTCATCACACCTGATGTCATTTGATTTTTATACCCTTTTATTTTTGTCGTTTTTTCTCACTCATCTCACCTGATTCTTCTTTTGAAGACTCGATTATTTCATCAATCATGGTTTCTGTGGTTGGCTGAGGCTCTTCTTTTTTTGTAGGGGATGATTGACTACTATGTTGTTTACTTCCCCAATCACCACTATCACCTTTTGTAACCGCCTTTGAAAGTGCAGCAATCTTACCAGTATCAACATCTGTAGTATTGGTCACTATAATCATATTCTTTTCACGTGAGATTTCAGCAAATGTTTGCAGCTCACGTAATTTGAGACCTGCAGGCATTTCCTGATACAATTGACCAGCATCTCTATTCTTTTTAGCGGCTTGAAATTCACCGTCAGCAAGGATTGTACGGGCACGTTTCTCACGTTCTGCTTCTGCCTGTCTTGCAATGGCACGATACATGGACTGAGGTAGTACAACATCTCTTATCGTGACATTTGTAACCTTGATTCCCCATGGGTCTGTTAACGAATCCAGTACATTCTGTATTTTCTGGTTAATGTCCTCTCGTTTTGAAAGTACATCATCGAATTCAACCTGTCCAAGTGTATCTCGCAAGGTAGTTTGGGAAAGCATTGCTGTAGCATATTTATAATCTTCTACAGCAGTTACAGCATAACCTGGTTCTGTAACCCTGTAATATACCACAGCATCCACATCAATAGTGACATTATCTAGAGTGATGACTGCCTGTTTCGGTACATCAATAGTAACCACACGAAGGTCTACTTTAACAACAGTATCAACAATAGGGATTATTATAAACAGCCCTGGCCCCTTTTCACCCAAGAATCTTCCCAATCTGAAAACAACAACACGTTCGTATTCTTTAACAATTTTGATAGCCTGTGATAGTATTATAAGTACTACAATTATTGCAGGGATTAATATAGTATAATCAACCAATTTAACCCACTCTCCTAAAAGTAAATTGAATGTCTGTAGTTAAAAAACTATTGGTTTAAACCAGTGAGACAATTTTAATTTTTGATTTTTGAATCAATACAAATAAATTCTACATAAACAATATTAGTGTTGATAGAATGAGTGAAGAATGCATAGAATGTAAAGGGAAAGGTTACCAAATCCTATCAACAGAGAAATGTCCTGAATGCAAGGGCACCGGAAAAACCAAATCCGTTGACCTCATGAAGTTAAATGAACAAAATGTTAATAATTTCTTATCAGAAGGGTCATATTGTCCCAAATGTGAAGGCAGCGGGCAGATTGAAATAACTCAGAATTGCGAAGCCTGCAATGGACACGGTATTTTTTATAAATGTAGGGTATGTGGTGCATCCATTGATGAACCTTTAAATGAAGAGGAAGTGTGTAAAGTTTGTGCCAAATCACAGGTAGTTTATGCTCTTGACAACTCATGTAATTTGGATGAAGTAGAGGTAGGACAACTCTATCACGGTATTGTTGATGGTATAGCAGCGTTTGGTGTTTTTGTAAACTTAAATGCTCATATCAAAGGTCTGATACATTCAAGGAATCTGAAAATGGAACTTGATATTGGAGATTCTGTGATAGTCTATGTAAAGGAAATAAAATCCAATGGCAATATCGACCTTGTTCCAAAAAACATTAAAGAATACCACACCGTGGAACTTGAAAAAGAACTTCCGATTAAACTATCCTCTGAATTACCAGAACTTATTGGACGGGTTGTAAGAATAGAAGGCGAAGTAATACAGGTAAAACAAACAGCAGGTCCTACGATTTTTACTATATCTGATGAATCAGGATTAATCACAGGTGCTGCCTTTGAAAAGGCAGGTGAACGTGCGTATCCGTATATTGATTCCAACATGGTGGTCACTGCAACTGGAGAAATAACATCCAGAGGTGAAGAAGTTCAACTTGAAATTAAAAGCATGAAAAAGCTCACTGGAGAAAAAGAAACTGCTATCTGGGAGCGTATTGAAAAGGCAATCGATGAAAGAGCTGAACCATATGAATCAGAATTCCTGATTGAAAGTGGAATACTGGACAATTTGAAACCAGTCATGAAAAAGGTTGCAAAGGAAATCAGGAAAGCTGTAATCAAATCAAAACCGATTGTAATCAGACACCATGCTGATGCAGATGGCATGACAGCGGCAGTAGCGCTTGAAAGAGCGGTACTTCCACTAATAAGGGAAGTCAGCGGTTCTGATGCTGAATATTATCTGTACCGGCGTTCACCATCCAAAGCACCATTTTATGAACTTGCGGATGTGACCAAGGATCTATCTTTTGCTCTTGAGGATATGGAGCGTCATGGTCAGAAATTTCCGCTTATACTACTGGTAGATAATGGGTCTACTGATGAAGACATACCTGCCATGAGACAGGCAAGAGTTTATGGAATAGACATGATTGTAGTCGACCATCACAATCCGGATGAAGTGGTTGATCAATATCTTCTGTCTCATATAAACCCCGCTCATGCAGGTGGAGATTTTGGTGTAACCACTGGTATGTTGTGCACGGAAATAGCGAGCATGATAAATCCCGATGTCAAAGATGAAATCTATCATTTACCTGCAATTTCAGCTGTAGGTGACCGTTCAGAAAGAGAAGAAGCTACCAAATACATAGAACTGGTATCAGACAGGTATCCACTTGAACAATTGAAGGATATTGCACTGGCACTTGATTTTGAAGCTTTCTGGTTGAAATTTAATAGTGGTAAAGGTATAGTGGATGATATTCTGAATTTTGGAGACCCAATGGTACATAAAAATCTGGTATCCATACTCTGTGAACAGGCAAATGAACTGATATCATCCCAGTTGGAGACATGTCTTCCACATGTAAAATCCACAAGACTTTCCAATGGTGCAATACTGAATGCACTCGATGTCGAAAATTATGCACATAAATTCAGTTTCCCACCACCTGGTAAAACAGCAGGGGAGGTACATGACAGGATGTGCCAAGAATATGAAAACAAGCCCGTGATAACAATAGGCTACGGTCCGGATTTTACCGTAATCCGTTCCAAAAATGTGAAGATGAATATCCCCCAAATTGTGAGAGAGCTTCGAAATGAAGTTAAAGGTGGAGGTGTTAATGGTGGTGGACACCTGGTTGTTGGTAGTATAAAATTTGTAGAGGGAATGCGTAAAGAAGTTCTTGAAAAACTGGCTGAAAAATTGGGTCAGGCAGAAATAGAGGAAGGTCTGGGTTGAATATCAATCAGACCCTTTAATATTTCTGAATTTAATCTACCCGGACGATACGTACCATTGATTTGACAGGTACATCTGATATTTTATCTGAACCTTTTTTGTCAATGATAACGGTTACAACAACAGGATTTGCACCAAAATCCCGTAGTTGATTTATTACTTCTGTAATTGTAGCGCCGGATGTTATAACATCATCAACAACCACACAGTTTTTTCCGGTAACTTCACCAAAATTCCGGCTGACTGTTCCAGGGACTCTTTTTAATTCATCCTGTTTGGTAGTACCATGGAATATTGCAAGTTCTTTACCCAAATCATCTGCAATAAGGCTTGCAAGGGGCACACCGCTTAAACCTATTCCAACTATGGTATCGATTTCAGACTTGGTTTCACATGCAGACTCCATGGTCATATGGGCCAGTGCACTTGATATGTATCTGAGCCTGCAGGAATTTTTTCCGATTGTACTCCAATCCACAGAAATATCCTTGGGTGCTGGACTTTTGGAACCTTTTTTTGCTCTTGTGAGCAGCCAGGTGACAGTTTCACGTGATACATTCAGTTCATCTGCAATCTGTCCTGTTACAAGTCCCTTTGATTGCAATTCTTCTGCTTTTTTTATCATATCATCTATGTTCTTCATAGTATCCGCGCCTTTATCTATTATTGGTTTATCTATATTGTTATACTTTTCTTTTCCTTTTCTTTTTTAGTGCTGATCCGCAGATAGGACATAAATCCCCTTTACCAAATCTCTTTTTGCATCCGACACATTCCTTTTCCCAGACAAGTCTGTCCTTAATCTTTTTTTGAGCAATCGTCTCCACATTAATTTTTAAAAGTTCTGCAACATTCTGAACTGCATAGTCATCAGTAAGAAGTGTTATATTACCAGACCCACTATTTTTATATTCTAATGCTTTTGCCAGTATATCTATATCAGTGGTGGATAATTCATCCAGGTCCCGGGTGTATCGGGCCATTTCAAGAACTTTATTTCTTGTATCAGAATCAGGAATTTCCACTCTTATACCGTTCTCCCGGGCAAGTTCAAATCTCATGACAGATTCATCACTTTTCAATTCATCTGTAACCGATGGAACAGTGATTAAAGAGGAATAATTGATATTTTTTGTATAACCCATGATGAATACTGCAGAATCTGCGATGTAATATTTCATAATACATTCAATGTTAGTTTTTGTTTATATTATATTCTGTTATGACCAATATTAATAAGTAGATGTTTTAATTAGACCATTATAGATTAAATATGGATGAAAGCGACCCACTGGATAATACATCATTTCCGTCTTTGGATAAGCAGGATCAACCTTCTCCACTGGGACTGGCGACTTCAATTGATGGGGAATATTCCTATGAAGCAGAAGTTGAAGGGACAATTCCCGAAGATCTAGAAGGAACTCTTTATCTTAACGGTCCTGGATTATTTGACCGTGGTAACCTGCGAAAAAGATATATTTTTGATGGAGATGGGATGATACAATCATTCCGTTTTCATAAAGGAGGAGTATATTATCAGAATAGGTTCGTGAGAACTGATAAGTACATCGATGAAGAGGAAGCAGGCAAGTTTTTATATGCTTCATGGACTACACTTGCACCTGGTGGACCTATATTTAATATTTTTGGCAGGAAACTTCGTAGCCAGGCAGGAGTTACAGTTGTTGAGAGGAATGGAAAGCTCTATGCCTTTGATGACGGTCCTCAAATCTATGAACTGAACCCTAAAACACTGGAAACAATTAGAAAAACCAGTTTGGGATTTGCCGATAGTAAACTTCCTGCCAACTTCATGGCTCATTCAAAGATTGATGGCCAGACAGGAGAATGGATTCTTGTAAGTGGAGTTAGAGATAAATTAAGTATTGTTACACTGGATAAAAACGATGACCTGATAAAACATCAAAAGGTAAAAATCCCAAAAAACTCCTATATGCATGATTTTTTTGTTTCTGATAATCATGTTATTTTAAGTTTTCAACCTGCTGAATCTCATGTATTCAAATTCATAACAGGATTATCCAGTTTTTCAGAATCCATTTACTGGAAACCCGAGGAAGGTAATGTTTTACTGGTATTGAACCGTCATGATAAAGGAGAGATAGAACCAGAAGAGTTCCAAGTTGAATCCTCATGGATGTGGCATACGCTGAATGCATATGAAGAGGATAATAAAATTGTAGCTGATTTTGTTGGTTACAGGTATCCTGAACAAATACTTGGAAATGAACCAACCTTTTATGCTATAATGGAAGGAAGGGAGAAGAAAAGTAATTATCCTGGGGAAGTAAGAAGATATATAATAGACCTTGATAAAAGAGCTGTACAACAACAGGTACTGGATGGTGCCAATTATGAATACCCAGTGGTAAATCCCTGTCTTTCATGCCGCAAACATAGATATGGGTATTTTATAAGAGCTCATAAACCAGAGGATGTTTTCTGGTCCGCGGTTGTAAGAATGGATATGGATACTGGTTTATCAGAAGTGTATGATTTCGGGGAAGGATTTTACTGTACAGAACCGGTATTTGTACCAAAACCTGGGTATGATTATTCACCGGGTTCCAGTGATGAACCGGGATGGATATTGACAGAAGTTTATAACAGTTATAACAAAAAGAGTTTTCTGGCAATACTGCAGGCTGATGATTTGAATAATGGACCAGTGGCAAAAATCCATCTCAAACATCATGTGCCACTCAGCTTCCATGGAATCTGGAAACCATCCTTATAAGAGACAATTTTAATATATCTGATAATTAATCTATGATTACTATCAACAATTTAGGATAACATGGATTACTATAGAGCCAGTGATATAATTGTTAATTTCATCCGGTCAAAAATAGAAGAATCGGGTTCAAATGGAGCTGTTGTAGGACTCAGTGGTGGAATTGATTCAGCTGTGACTGCCTATCTGATGGTAGAAGCACTGGGAAGTAATAATGTGCTTGGTATCCATCTGCCTGAGTCATATATAACACCAACACAGGATACGGTTGATTCGGAACTCATCGCAAATGAACTTGGAATTACATATAAAAATATAGAAATATCCAGACTTTTGAACTGTTTCCTATCAGAAATCCCTGACAAAGCTGATGATTATCCATCTGTTGTGGGAAATTTAAAATCGCGAATTAGGATGAGTATTCTATACTATTATGCAAATTTTTTCAACAAATTGGTCATAGGTACGGGTAACAAGAGCGAAATCATGCTTGGTTATTTCACAAAATACGG
>NZ_JBKGYF010000037.1:0-16771 GCF_046546175.1 Methanohalobium sp.
GTGGAGTTGTGTTCGTTAGAACAAACTATGAAACAGGAAGCCAATTGGTCTTTAGAGCTTGTCCGACAATTCAATACTATTAATTTATTTTATCTACTATTTAAATAAATATAAGAGGAATAATAAGTTATTTACCAATGACATTTATCCAATAATCCAAAAATCATACACTGATACTACCAAATGGTCAAAGATAAATGATTAGGACTAATAATTTATGTTACTTGGTAAACCCCTTTGTAGAACATATCTGCTTTAACATTAATTGTCGGACAGCCTGTTTAGCCAAGTGGTAGTTCACAACTGCTCCTGAATTATGACTGTCCTATTTTAAATCCATTATAGAGGCACAGGTTTAAAGAGTGGGGAAAAATTAAGTGTATTGAATATAGTATTAAATTAAATCAAATTAAATCAAATTAAATCTAAAAATAAAAGAGGTAACACAATGAACAAAGTGAAAGTTGGAATTAACGGTTACGGTACAATAGGAAAACGTGTGGCAGACGCTGTATCTCAACAGGATGACATGGAACTTGTTGGTGTATCCAAAACAAGACCGAATTATGAAGCTGTAATGGCACAAAGGAAAGGTTACAATATCTATACCCCTTCTGACAAAATGGACAGGATGAAAGAAGGTGGTATAACAGTTACCGGTAATGTTGAAGATTTGGTTAATGAAGCTGATGTCATAGTAGATGCTACACCCAAGGGGGTAGGAGCTAAAAATAAAGAGCTTTATGAAAAATCAGGAGTAAAAGCAATCTGGCAGGGTGGAGAAGATCACGAAGTTGCAGGTTTTTCATTTAATGCTGATTCAAATTACAGTGATGCAATAGGTCGGGACTTTACACGCGTGGTTTCCTGTAATACGACCGCTCTCTGTAGATTGGTATCAAACATCGATAAAGAATACGGAATCAAGAAGTGCAGGGTTACCCTGATTCGCAGAGCTGCAGATCCATCAGATATCAAGAAGGGGCCAATCAATTCGATTGTTGCTGACCCTGTTAAAATTCCGTCCCACCACGGTCCTGATGTACAGTCAGTAATACCGCATATCGATATATCCACAATGGCTGTCAAGGTACCAAACACCATGATGCATATTCATACTGTTAATATGGAACTGAAAAAAGATTGTACCGCAGATGACATCAAAAACCTGCTTTCAAAGAACCCGCGTATGCATTACTTGGAGCCGGGGATTACCTCAACATCAGAAACCATGGAACTTGCAAGAGACCTTGGACGTCCAAGGAATGATATGTGGGAAAACTGTATCTGGGAAGAATCCATTGACTTCTATGAAGGAGAACTCTACCTGTTGCAGGCGGTTCACCAGGAAGCAGATGTTGTACCTGAAAACATCGATGCAATACGAGCCATGTGTGAACTAGAGAAAGATGCAGAAAAATCAAAAGCCAAAACAAACAGGGCTATGGGAATCGAAACCAGATAATCAGTATTATTATGGCTCACAATTTTTCTTTTTTTGAACTTTGCAACCATGCAGCTTCAGCAGTAGAAGTTGCGATTAAAGACCTAGTGGAGACTCAACAGGCATATGAGACCCTTTACATAGGTGCTGATGGGACAGATACAAAATTAATTGACGATGTTGCTGAGAAGGCTATATTTGAAGTACTGGAAGAAGATGGTAGGTCGATGAAGGTCTTAAGCGAAGAGACTGGCATAAAAACACTGGGTGAAGACCCTGAATTTACTGTAGTCATCGACCCTCTTGACGGGACTTATAACGCTTCATTTGGTATTGCTTTCTACAGTGTATCAATTGCAATCGGATACCCTGATTTATCATGTATATGGTTTGGGTACATTAAAAATTTGGCAAATGGGGATATTTATCATGCAGAATATGGTAAGGGCGCCTATTTAAATGGTATACGCATTTTTCCTTCCAGTAAATCGGAATTAAAAGATAGTTGCGCCAGTGTTTACGGATACCGGCTCCATGTGGAACGCACCATCGAGCTCACCAGAAGCATTAGAAGAATGAGAATCCTTGGTTGTGTTTCACTGGAGCTCTGCTATGTTGCATCCGGCAGGTTTGATGCCTTTGTTGATGTAAGAGGTTCCTTACGGTTAACTGATGTTGCTGCCGGGAAACTCATAGTAGATGAATCCGGAGGTAAGGTCACTAACGGATTTGCGGATTTAATCGAGTTGAAGGATAACTCGATTTATCATGTATATATGATTGCATCCAATGGGTATATACATGATGATTTATTGAAACTTACTGGAGGAATAAGCTAAATTGAAAGTTAAGAAGATAGGGATAGTGTCTAGGCTGGACCATGAAGGCGCACTTGAGTTGACCAGGTCCATTATTGATAAATTCAGTTCTGTGGTTGAGATTGCAGTATCGACAAATACAGCAAAAGAACTTGGTATTGAAGATGGCAGTATTGAAGTTGAATCCATTGAAAATATGCGGGATAAAGGGGTTGATTTTTTAATCGTTGTCGGTGGTGACGGCACAGTCCTTCTGACATTATCCAAGATGCATAATCCAATACCAATACTTGGCATCAACATGGGTAAAGTGGGATTTCTGGTTGATACAGAAGCCTATGAAGCAATACCTAATATTGAAAAAGCACTTTATGGATTTACATACAATGAACAAATAAGGCTATCTGTCTCACTTAATGGTGAAATACTTCCTCCAGCCACCAATGAAATTGTTCTTCTTACAGGCAGACCTGCAAAGATTCTCACCTCCAAGGTAAGAATCGATGAATACGAACTTGATGAATTAAGATCAGATGGAATCGTGTTCTCAACACCTACCGGATCAACTGCCTATGCTATGAGTGCGGGAGGCCCCATAATTGATCCAAGGGTAAATGCAGCTTTAATAGTTCCACTTGCACCATTTAAACTCTCATCAAGACCATGGGTCGTTCCTGCAAATTGTGTAATCAATGTTGAAACAACTATACCGGAAAAGGAAGCGATACTGGTTATCGACGGGCAGCATACCTACAAAGTATATGAAAATGACATTGTTACGCTCACAAAAGCAACCCAGCCTGCTCGGTTTGTAAAAAGTTCTATATATAGGTTCTATGAAAAAGTACAAAATAAGCTTTGTTAACCATGAAACTTGAAGATATTCTAATTAAAATACAAAAAGGAGAAATTGATGTAGACAGCGCTGCAAATGAAATTCATTCCATGAGTTATACAGAGGTTTCTGATATCGCTAAAATTGATTCGCACCGTATGTGCAGAACAGGGATACCCGAAGCTGTGCTTGGTGAAGGTAAAAAACCGGATGATCTGGTTGAAATCGTCAAAAATCAGGTTGATTGTGCCGGTAGAGTACTGGTAACTCGGGTTTCTGATGAACAGATTGAAAAACTCAGGTTAAGTTTTAAACCTGAAAATGTTGTATGGAATGAAAGAGCCCGTATTGCAGTTATACATAACGGTACCCAATGTCCTGATACCGGAGGGATAATAGGAATCCTGTCTGCTGGAACAACTGACGTAGGTATTGCTGAAGAGGCACGAATGGTCGCTTCAGAGATGGGATGCGGGGTTGTAACCATTTATGATGTAGGTGTAGCAGGTATACATAGATTATTCCCGCAGATTTCAAAACTTAAAGAATCCGGTGTTGATGTGGTCATTGTAGCCGCAGGCAGGGAAGGGACGTTACCCACTATTGTTTCAGGACTGATCGATGCACCTGTGATCGGACTTCCGGTATCCACTGGTTATGGGGCAGGTGGATCCGGGCAGGCAGCACTAATGTCCATGCTCCAATCATGTTCAGTAATATGTGTTGTTAATATTGATGCCGGTTTTGTTGCAGGAGCATTTGCTGCACAGATTGCAAATAAAGTAGCTAAAGCACGTAACAAATAATTGAAAGGTGTAAAAAGAGCAAATGTTTTATGTCAAAATCCTCACCTATATAATATAGATTTTTCTCATAACCTGATTAATGATATACTGGATGGATATCATGTCTGAAATCGAAGAAAACTCATACTCTAGAAATAAACTCATTGATTATCTTAGTTTAAACCCGATTGATGTTGAAATCTGTGACGTTACCCTCCGGGATGGAGAACAGACTCCGGGTGTTGTATTCACAAAAGAAGAAAAAATGAATATTTCAAATGAACTTGATTCAATCGGTGTAGATATAATTGAGACCGGATTCCCGGTAGTTTCATCGGATGAAAAAGACACCATTAAACAAATTTCCAATATGGGGTTAAATTCCAGAACATGCTGTCTTTCCCGTGCGCTGAGCAGTGATGTTGATTCTGCACTTGACTGTGATGTGGATATGGTGAGTATATTTGTGGCTATATCTGACCTGCACCTGATTCATAAGTATCAAAAAAGCTGTGAAGAAATGATATCTTGCGCACTGGATACCATAGAATATGCAAAAGACCATGGTCTTGAAGTAAGATTTGCTGCAGAAGATGCAAGCAGAACTGATATTGAAACTCTTAAAAATGTTTTTTTAAGGGCACAGGATTACCGAGTGGATTATGTAAGCCTTGCGGATACTGTTGGCATTCTAAATCCCAGTACCACATATTACCTTGTTGATGAAATCAATAAATCAGTAGATACACCAATCTGCATACATTGTCACAATGACCTAGGTATGGCAACTGCAAATACTTTAATGGCTGCAGAAGCAGGTGCCAAACAACTTCATACAACCGTAAATGGAATAGGTGAAAGAGCAGGCAACGCAGCACTGGAAGAAGTACTCATGGGTCTGATGGTTGAATACAATATCATGAGGTATGACACAACAGTTCTCACGGAATTATCCAGAACGGTGGAAAATTATGCAAATATCACACCACCGGTAAATAAGGCAATTATTGGTAAAAATGCATTTTCACACGAATCTGGTATACATGTGATGGCAATATTGGAGAACCCCAGAACCTATGAACTTTTCAATCCGGAACTTGTTGGCGGAAAACGTAACTTGATTGTAGGAAAACATACAGGTATAAAGGCTCTCAAAGGTATAATCAACAGTATGGGTTACTCGATGGAACATGATGAACTATGCAGGCTGAAAAATAAAGTCAAAAATTGTACAGATATAAAGCATGGAATTTCAAGAGAACGTCTGGAAGACATGGTAAGGGATATCAAGATGCACGATCTCTGAATAGGTGGTAACTATCTGGTAGCTGAGTAATTATGTATATAAATCATTCACTTATCTGATGTTTTTTATCATCCAATCCTTCAGGCTGGCTCAATCTCATCTCTTCTGTATTTAACATTATCACATAATCTGCCGAATTTTTAAGGGCTGGTGAGAATCCTGGTTCAACACCAAACAGTATCGTTTCCTTCCCGTGCTTGTTTGCTTTATTTAAAAGAGGTTTAAAATCAGCATCACGGGTCACCAAAGTTATAGTGTCAATATTTGGATTGCAAACCAGTTCCATACCTTCCACTGCAAGCCTGACGTCAACATCGCTTGAACATATTACAGGTTCAAACCCATTGTTTTCAATAGCTTCCACCAATTTTTCAGAGGCATACTGGTTTAGGAAAACAAGCCCAATTTTCACATTGCCGTATTCTTTCAAAACATCTCTGATAGCTTCCAGGTTGACATTAAATTCTTTTCTAAGTACATTAGGACCGTCTACCAGTAACCCGATATTCCGCCTACCGGTTTCTTTCTTGGTACTGAGGTACTTGACAATTGAATTCAATCCACTTTTAACAGGTTTCATTACTGCACACCCACCACACCATAAATACCATAATCAAATATTATAATTATCATTTAGCTGGCAATCATTAATAAAAGTAACACAGTCAGAGTTTTTCTGCAAGACATTGTCTCCTAACATCTGTATTATATACAGTATTTTCCACTAATCTGAACTGATTTACCATCTTTCTGCCACTTTTTTTTCGCGTATACCGTATTTCTCCACCGTTTTTTAGAAGAAGTTCCATCACCTCTTCAAACTGTTCACGTTCTGCACCGGTCAACTCAATGATACTTTCATGACCCGAAATCCAGTTATAAACTTTTAATAGATTCGTTTCCCGTACACGTTTTAAACCCTCGATGTTTTTTGCATCATCCAGGTATAGAGTTCTTTTCTTTTCAGGGGACCATGCTGCAATTTTTTTCTGCAATTCAATAAATTGAATAGGGATTTCTTCTCCTTCTCTAGGTCTGGGAAAATACTTGGCAAGATGGTGTATACCTTCATCCATTATTTTACCACCTTCGGACATATTCCCGCTTTGTACTGGTTCTAAATCTGGGTTTTGTATTTTTAATCCAGTAACCCATAAGAATCCCTACGACCATACCCATCAGATGGGCATTATGGGCTATCATGTCCTGAACATCGATTGTAAAGAATAAAAACTCTATCCCTATAAGCAGTACTATTGCATGTTTTATTTTCATTGGTATGAAAAATACAAATATAGGCAGATTTGGTACAAGTACTGCAAGTGCAGCGAATACCCCAATCACAGCACCACTTGCACCTACCAATGGAAACGGAGAAGTCGTGGTTAATGCAAATCCAAGGGATGCTGCAATACCGGTTATGAAAAATACTATTAAAAATGTTTGTTTTCCAAAACGTTTTTCGAATTCGTTTCCAAAAAAGAGCAGCACAAACATGTTCAGGAACAGATGCGCAAAATTGGAATGTACAAATATATGAGTAATAATAGTCCATGGTTTCAGTAAAATCAGGGATACATCAGCAGGAAGACCCAATAATCTAAAATAATTAATGTCAAAAACATTTGTTATAATCAGGTTTCCTATGATATAGGATATTGCACAGATGATTATAATTGCCATTGTGGGGCTTGTGGTTGCCCATCTCTTGATTTTATTTAAGAAACCAAAAGCTACACTTTTGGATGCCTGTTTTGCAGCTTCTTTAAACATGTTTTTGAATATACTTTCGGCATCAAAATTTGAATAGTTTCCACCAACACCGGAAGTTTCAGTGAACCCGTATTTTTTCTGATGTTCCAACCCTTCACAGGCATGCCTTTCCGGAAGTCTGTGTTCTACACAGAATGTTTTTCCACAGAATCTGCACCTAAAAAGTGTTGATTCCTGTTTCCCACATATCCAGCAATTATTGGCCAAGTTATCCTCCATTATATATCTGACGTATTATATCCAATAAAATATTTTCTAACTTTTGGATGGTTTATTTAAATGATGATAGATGATGGAAATATATAGGCTAAAAACCATCCTTTATTCAAGAATATTCATGTAATTCATGAAAAGTTCTTTGCTCCAAAAATATAGGATATATTTCCAGTATGATTATAATCAATAATTTATCAAATATAATCATGACAAATTAAGGGAAACGTTTTTATAATTAATTTAACAATTAAGGACAAGGGCTAAATTAAAAGTTTAGTTTCATGATATATTGATAGATTTTTAACCCTTTTAAAATACAATTTTTTCACAAGTTGATACATTGTTAATTCCAATCAGGAGGATAAAATACAGATGAGCAATATAACTTCAGGCAAATTTTCAATTGAAGACTTGGAAAATGTCCAGATAACGATTGAAAATGTTGTCGGTGCAATAGAAGAAATGGAAGAAAAAGAGGAAGATATGGGTATAACTGCCAAGCCCGGTATCTCATCACTTAGAAACTGGGATTTCAATCTGCTCAATAGGTATGAACCGATATATACTCCTATGTGTGACCAGTGCTGCTACTGTACCTTTGGTACATGTGACCTGAGCGGTAATAAAGAAGGTGCATGTGGTATCGATATGAAAGCCCATCAAGCTCGTGAATTTTTGCTTCGTGTGATAACTGGAGCTTCAGCTCATACCGGTCACGGCAGACATCTGCTTCATCATCTTATTGAAAAATATGGCCGAGATCATCCAATAGATGTAGGACCATCAAATCTCAAGACTCCGGTAATGCAAACAGTTACCGGATATAAACCAGAAACCCTTGGAGACCTTGAGAAAGTACTGGATTATGTTGAAGAACAGATTACCCAGCTTCTTGCAACGATCCATATGGGTCAGGAAGGAGAATCCATCGACTTTGAATCAAAAGCGTTGCATGGAGGTATGCTGGACCATGTAGGTATGGAAGTATCTGATATCGCCCAAATTTCATGTCTTAAAATGCCAAAATCCGACGCAGAATCACCACTTGCAGAGATTGGAATGGGGTGCATAGATTCCACAAAACCGATGCTCCTTACCATAGGACATAATGTTTCAGGTGTAACCAATATCATGGATTATATTGATGAACATGGTCTTTCAGATGAGATAGAACTTGCTGGTCTTTGCTGTACAGCAATTGATATGACCCGTTACAATGTAGATGAAGGTGGAGAACCAAGAGCAAAGGTTATCGGAAGTCTGGCAAAAGAACTGAAAATGATACGTTCAGGTGTACCTGACGTCATTGTTGTTGATGAACAATGTGTACGGGCTGATATACTCAGAGAAGCTCAAAAGCTTTCAATACCTGTGATCAGTACCAATGATAAAATAATGTATGGTCTCAAAGACCGTTCCAAAGACGATGTGGATGATATCCTGGAAGACCTGTCCTCTGGAAATGAACCCGGAGCACTTGTACTCGATTTTGATAAACTCGGGGAACTGGCTCCTCGACTTGCCATGAAGATGGCACCTATACGTGAAGAGAAAGGAATCAAATCACTTCCAACCAGTGAAGAACTCCAGGAGCTCACAGAAAGATGTGTCCATTGTAAAGAGTGTGAGCTGGTCTGTCCCACAAACCTATCAATCAGTGAAGCAATGAGTGCAGCTGAAACAGGAGATTTTGCACCATTTGAACCACTGCACGACAAATGTGTAGCCTGCGGCAGATGTGAACAGGTCTGTCCCAAGGACATACCAGTTCTGAATGTAATCGAAAAATCAGCCCAAAGAGTTATACGTGAAGAAAAAGGGAAATTGCGTTCTGGAAGAGGTCAGGTTAGTGATCCTGAGATACGCGAAGAAGGTGTAAACCTTGTTCTTGGAACTACACCGGGTATCATTGCACTAGTAGGATGCTCGAATTATCCTGAAGGTACCAAAGATCTCTATACAATCGCAGAAGAGATGCTCAAAAGAAACTATATAGTTGTTGTCTCTGGATGTTCTGCAATGGACCTTGGTATGTACAGGAATGAGGATGGAAATACACTTTATGAAGAGTATCCTGGAAAATTCATCAAAGGTAATCTTCTTAACGTTGGTTCATGCGTATCTAATTCACACATAACTGGAACAGCGATTAAAGTTGCAGCAATCTTTGCCCAGAGGAACGTAACCGGAAATTTCGAAGAAATCGCTGATTACATCCTGAACCGTGTAGGTGCAGTAGGTGTTGCATGGGGTGCATATTCACAGAAAGCATCATCCATTGCTACAGGATGCAACA
Source organism: Methanohalobium sp. (assembly GCF_046546175.1). Classification (NCBI taxonomy): domain Archaea; kingdom Methanobacteriati; phylum Methanobacteriota; class Methanomicrobia; order Methanosarcinales; family Methanosarcinaceae; genus Methanohalobium; species Methanohalobium sp. The sequence continues at coordinate 9,474 of NZ_JBKGYF010000037.1, forward strand.
GATTCGGAATACCTGTTATAGTAGGACCCCACGGTTCAAAATACCGAAGAGCACTCATAGGAAAACCATATGATAAGGACAAATGGTCGGTCTATGATGCAAGAAACGGTGAAGTCCTTGAGGTACCTCCATCGCCGCAATTCCTGCTTAGCACAGTTGAATCAGTTGAAGAACTGATGCCGATACTTGCCAAAAACTGCATGCGTCCAAGTGATAACAATATGGGCCGTATGATCAAGCTTACCAACTACATTGAACTCAGTCAGAAATATCTCGGGATAATACCTGATGACTGGTATCAATTTGTCAGAACCGAAACCGACCTTCCGCTTACAAAACGTGAAGAGTTGTTGAAGAAACTGGAATCCGAACACGGCTGGGAAATCGACTGGAAGAAGAAGAAAATTATCTCTGGTCCTACCCTGAAATTCGATGTTTCGGCACAGCCGACTAATGTAAAAAGACTCTGTAAAGAGGCATAATCCATGGTTGATGCAATTAAAAACACACGTGTATATACCACATGGGGTACAAAAACCGCAAAACCTGTACAGCCAAAAGTTGCTGCCAAAACAATATCCAAGGCGAAGCGACCATTGATGGTTGTAGGTGCTGAATTGCTTAAAGATCAAGAAGCAATGAACCGTGCCGTAAAAATAGCACAAACTAAAGGAATACCGGTGGCTGCTACCGGTCATTCCATCAAAGAACTGAATGATAAGGGTCTGAATGTCAAATATATCAACATACATTCCCTTGGGTTATATCTCTGTGACTCCAACTGGACAGGTCTTGATGGAAGCGGCTGCTATGATATGGTCATCATACTGGGCCACAAGAAATATTATATAAATCAGGTCTTATCTGGCCTCAAAAACTTTACAAATCTAAAAACTATATCCATTGATAAACATTATCTGCAAAATGCTACCATGTCATTTGGTAATTTGAGTAATGAAAAACATCTTGAAGCACTGGATGAATTAATAGAAAACCTGTAACCGTGTAATAGAGGAGAATAAATCATGGCAGAATTCCCACTTGAAATCTCTCCTATGTTTGAAGGAGAAAGGATTAGAAAGAACGATATGTATGTAGAGCTCGCCGGACCAAAATCAAAGGGTTTTGAACTGGTCAGAGCCACCGATATGGATGAAATTGAAGATGGTAAATTCACATTAATTGGTCCTGATATTTCAGAAATGGAAGAAGGATCAAGATACCCATTTGCAATGCTTTACAAGATTGGAGGTGAACTTGTAGAACCAGACCTTGAAGCCATTGTAGAACGCCGCAATCATGATTTTTACAATTATTTACAGGGTGTAATGCATCTAAACCAGAGGTATGATATATGGGTAAGAATAAGTAAAGATGCTATAAATAAGGGTCTAGAATCCTTTGAACAAATGGCAGCAGCGATGATGTCCCTGTTTAAAAATGAACTCACATTTATCGAAAAAATAGAGGCAGTCTATATAACTGACCCTGAAGAAATAGATAATGAGATTGAGAATGCAATGGAGATTTATAAAGCACGTGACGAAAGGACGGCAAATCTCCATGATGAAGATGTAGATACCTTTTACGGGTGTACCCTGTGCCAGTCCTTTGCTCCATCCAATGTATGTGTCGTAACACCTGATAGGATTTCTCTTTGTGGTGCAATCAACTGGTTTGACGGCAGAGCTGCGGCGAAAGTCGATCCTGAAGGACCCCAGTTCCCCATTGAAAAAGGAGAAGTTATTGATGAGGTGGGTGGAGAATATTCAGGAGTTAACGAATCCGCAAAATCACTTTCAGGCGGAGAATACGACCGCATAAAGCTTCATTCATTCTTTGAATATCCGCATACATCCTGTGGTTGTTTTGAAGTTGTAGGATTTTATATACCAGAGGTTGATGGTATCGGCTGGATTGACAGGGACTTTACTGGGAATGCGCCGAATGGTTTACCATTTTCCACAATGGCAGGACAAACCGGTGGCGGTAAACAGATTGTGGGATTCCTTGGTATCGGTATAAACTATTTCCGATCACCCAAGTTCATCCAGGCTGATGGCGGATGGGACCGGGTGGTATGGATGCCGAAACACCTCAAAGACAAGGTTATTGAATATATACCGGAAAATGTTGTTGAAAAAATACCAACCGAAGAAGAAGTAGGAGACATCAACGAACTGGAAACCTATCTTAAAGAAAATGATCACCCGGTACTCGAAAGATGGACTGAAGAAGAGGAAGAAATTGAAGAGGAAGATGAAGTACAACCGGAATCAGGTCCATCACAGTACATGACCCAGATGCCGACTTCCATGCCGAGTGCTCCTTCATGGACACCAAGTACATCAGGTGGTGGAGTTAAAGTCACCCTCAAAAATGCCAAGGTGTCCATCGATCGGATTATTGTTAAAAAGAGTGAATAAATCTAAGCAGGGATTTTTGTGACTAGGGTTATTGCGGTAACAGGTAAAGGAGGTACAGGAAAAACTGCTACAACTTCCATGCTCATGCGCCATCTTGTAAAGGATGACAATTTGGTATTAGCAGTTGACGCAGATCCTGATACCAACCTTCCTGAAGCTCTTGGATGTAAAGTTGAACATACACTTGGAGAGATGCGGGAGTTTATGCTCAATGAACGGGACAATCTCCCGCCAGACACCAATAAAGAATCTGTATTGGAATCAAAGGTATATGAGGCTATAAATGAGATGGATGGCTATGATTTGCTGGTCATGGGTCGTCCGGAAGGTTCCGGTTGTTATTGTTATGTGAATAATCTTCTTCGGGGGATTATAACAAGGCTTATTAAAAATTATGACGTGGTAATAATTGACACAGAAGCTGGTCTTGAACATTTCAGCAGAAAACTGATTCCTGAAATCGATGATCTTATTGTTGTAACAGATGGGTCTCGAAGAGGTATGCAAACAGGTGAACGTATACGTCAACTGGTTAATGAACTCGAGACCAAAGTTAGAAATGTGTATGTTGTAGCAAATAAAGTTACAGAAAGCAACCGTGATATGATTGAACAAAATGCCAAAGACATGGACCTGAGACTGTTAGGTGCGGTACCTGTTGATAAAGTTATAGAAGAGCGGGATTTAAACGGACTTCCTTTATTTGATTTGCCTGATGATTCGGTTGCTATAAAAGAGATAAATAAAATAGCAAACGATTTGAATCTGTAAGTCGTCCAGTTTGATATTGATATAGGAATATTATTTATTTCATTTTAATTTATTATTGACAATATATTTTAGACGGTGGAAATCGCATGGCAAAAAAAATGAAGTTAACAGACCTTACTGAGATGCTAAAAGACCTCGATGTGGAAGCACTTGAAGGTGTAAACATCGAAGGTGATATAGAGTTTGATGTAAATGGTGTCGGACTCGACCCCAATCTATCTTATGCATTAGGATATGAAGCAGCACAGGTTTCGTTACATATAGCAAATATAGCGAAATTGCTGGGGTATCCGGTAGACCAATTATTCGGAGCATCAATGGGTGCTGCAGGACAGGTAGCACCATCTGCTGAGGGAATTGCTGCAAAATCAGGGTTTCATGAACTTGCTTCCTCCAGTTTTGAATTATCCCCGTTAAAAGAGTGGACCCATACAATTGAAGAAGTAACACTTGGTGCAACATCCTCTGATGGTGGTTCTCGTGGTCATACCATTACACTTGGCGGGGAAAATGCACTTCCGTACTATTTTGATGCAGAGATGCCACATAGAAACTATGTAACCATGGATGTCTTTGACCTACCTATAACTATGGCAAAAGCCGTAAGAACCAACTATGAAGATGTTATGGATGACCCTGCTGAATGGGCTAAAAAAGTGGTTAACGATTTCAATGCCGATATGGTGACCATCCATCTGGTATCTACTGACCCCAATATTAAAGATACATCTGCAAAAGAAGCATCCAAAGTTGTAGAGGATGTTTTGCAGGCGGTGGATGTACCGATTGTTATCGGAGGTTCAGGTAATCCTGAAAAAGACCCTGAGGTTCTGGAAAAGGCAGCAGAAGTTGCAGAAGGTGAACGAGCGCTGATTGCATCTGCAAGTTTAAACCTTGATTACGAGCGCATTGCAAAGGCTGCAACTGATTATGGACACGCTATACTATCCTGGACCCAGCTGGAAATCAATGCACAAAAAGAGCTTAACAGGAAACTCATGAACCAGTGTAATGTTCCAAGAGACAGTATTCTGATGGACCCGACAACCGCAGCTCTTGGTTACGGTCTGGATTATGCCTATACCAATATGGAGAGGATTAGACTAGCAGGGCTAACAGGTGATGATGAACTCACGTTCCCGATGTCATCAGGTACAACAAATGCATGGGGTGCACGTGAATCATGGATGAAAGAATCGCCAATACAGAACGATTCGGATTGGGGTCCAAGGGAATATAGAGGACCAATTTGGGAAATCGCTACAGGGCTGGCACTGGCTCTTGCAGGTAACGATTTGTTCATGATGATGCATCCCACATCTGTGCAGGTTTTGAAAGAAGCAACTCAATCATTCTTTGGTACAAAAGAGGCAGAGCAGGTTGATATCAGTAATTGGATAGGTGCGGAGGTGTAAATAATGAAAGTAAACAGCCCACTTCAGGTTTATAAATACCTCCCAGGTGATAATTGTGGTATCTGTGGTGAAAGTACCTGTATGGCTTTTGCATCCCGATTAATAGAACGGTCTGCAGATATTACTGATTGTGAGCCGATTCTTAAAGAAGATCAGAAAAAAAATTTTGAGAAATTACAGGAACTTCTGGAACCAGAAATCAGGGAAGTGGAAATAGGTGTTGGCGATAAAGCGGTAACAATTGGAGGAGATGATGTTTTATACCGCCATAAACTCACTTTCTTTAACAAAACAGTTCTGACCTATGATGTATGGGACACCATGGATGAAAATGACCTTGCTGAAAGGATAGATCACATCCAAAATTTCCAGAAATTCTATGTTGGAGAGTTTTTGAACGCTGATGCAATCGCAGTTCGTTCTGTATCAGATAACCCGAAGCAATTCTCTGAGACTGTAAAAAAGGTTATGGATAAAACAGACCTTCCTATGGTACTATGTTCCTTTAACCCAGAAGTACTAAGGGCGGGTCTTGAAGTAGCATCAGATAAAAATCCGCTGATTTATGCTGCAAATAAGGATAACTGGCAGGAAGTTGCAGACCTTATGCATAGCTATGATGTACCAGTATCACTTTTTGCACCGGATGATCTTGATCTGTTAAAATCCATGGCTGTAACATTTACCAAAATGGGCATGGAAAAACTTGTTCTTGATCCGGGCACCTATCCAACAGGCAACCAGTTAAGAGACACATTCAATAATTTCATAAAGCTTAGAAGAGCTGGTATTACCGGCGACCGTGACATCGCCTTCCCGCTAATGTCAGTCCCTCTTACTGCATGGATGGTATATGATGATACAGTAAGTGCATCCTACTGGGAAACCGTACTTGCCTCCACTTTCATCATCAAATATGGTGATATAATGCTGCTACACAGCACTGAACCTTATGCTATGTTACCTGTACTCCATATGCGGGATACAATTTACACTGACCCGCGTAAGCCGGTCATGGTAGACCCAGGAGTTTATGAAGTCGGTTCACCAACTGCAGATTCTCCGTTGATAATAACAACAAACTTTGCTCTCACCTATTACACAGTTGAAAGTGACCTTTCATCCAATGATATTGATTGTTATCTAGCAGCCATTGATACCGAAGGAATCGGTGTAGAAGCGGCAGTTGCGGGTGGACAATTGACAGCTTCAAAGGTCAAGAAAGGACTGGAAGAATCACAATTTGATTTAAAAGAAAAAACAAACCATAATACAATGATACTTCCAGGACTTGCAGCACGTTTGCAGGGTGATGTTGAGGACGAAACCGGAGCAAATATTGTTATAGGACCGCCTGATTCAGGCCGGATACCCGGATGGATGGAAAAGAACTGGCCACCATCCACAAAATAAAGCAAAACTTATCCGTGATAATTTCACGGATTCAATTCTATTTTAAAAATACTTACAATTTCTATGGCAAATCTTTTTTTAATTGACTGCATTTGAATGTATAGGTGTTGTATTATGAGTGATGTATATTTTAAATCAGTGGATTCTATCGGTCCGAGTCAGACACAAATAGACCATGTAAAAGAATTATATCCAAAAATCTCCCCGGTAAAAGAAGGGGACCTTGTTGCAATAAAAATTCATCCCGGAGAATATGGAAACACAACTCATATCCATCCTGCAATTGTGAGAGCTGTTGTGGATATGGTCAAGGATGATGGTGGTATACCGTTTGTTGTTGACACAACCGTGCTCTACAACGGTATGAGATTTAATGCAGCTGATGCACTCTGGACTGCTTCTGTAAATGGTTTTACACAGGAAAGTATGAATGCACCTGTAATTATCGGTGATGGATTGCTGGGTGATGAAAGTGTTACCGTAAAAATCAATGGTGAAGAACTTAAACAGACAACAGTAGCTTCTGCCATAGCAAAAGCGGATTCCATGATCGTATTGTCCCATGTTAAAGGGCATCCTGCCACTGGGTTTGGAGGATCGATCAAAAACCTGGGGATGGGTTGTCTAGATAAAGATGGTAAAACCGACTGCCATAAAGTAGGTGTTCCCACCATAGACCCTGAAAAATGTGTGGGATGCGAAACCTGTATAGATATGTGTGCATGGGAAGCTATAAGAATGGAGAACGGAAAAGCCGTTGTTGATAAAGAACTATGCAGAGGTGAAGGTTTCTGTGTAGATTCGTGCCCTGAAGAAGCTATTGTACCGCCTGAAAACTTTACAGATAGTTTACAGAAACGCATTGGTGAAGCTTCAATAGCGACCATTAACTCGTTATCCGGCAGAATCGGTTACATAAATTGGATATTTGACCTCACACTTGGTTGTGATTGTTTCGGATTCTATACACCAAGTTTCTCTAAAGACGTAGGAACTCTTGCATCCAAAGACCCTGTAGCAATTGATATGGCAAGTATTAATTTGATAAACAGCAAGATGAAAGAACATGGAACAAAATTCACCATGAAGGATGTTTGGGGTGTTGACCCCATAATCCAGGTAGACGCTGCAGAAAAAATTGGAGCTGGAAGTGGAAAATACAATCTAATAAAATGATATTTTTCTGGCTTTGTAGAAACCCTTAGTATTCAAATTGATATCTGAGCTAATAATGTATCTATATGTTTTTCTATATGTTAGTTTTATCTGCCAA
>NZ_JBKGYF010000038.1:0-16471 GCF_046546175.1 Methanohalobium sp.
CACGTTTTTTGAAGTTTACACGGTGTCCAAAGATTTCCTTAAGTTCCGATTTTTGTGCTCCGGTTAATTCTGATACATATTTTACCATTGAAATGTCCCTCTTACGATTAATTGGATACTTGACAACTGAATCTTAACAGTCGGTTGTTTACTATGTATATATATACCCATCAATCTATATAAACGTTTGTTTGGTTTGTCAAAAACCATACAAAACCATCATGTAAAAAAATAATTGAAAAGTTTGGTCATAAACGAGTAAGAGTTTTTAATTTTTCAAGGTGGTTGCGTGTCCTGAAGTATACATATTCTTTATACAGTTCGAGATTTTTGATATCAAAGAGGGATATATCTTGGACGTGCCAGACAACGTTTTCTATCAGGTTTTTGTCTTCCATGTCAGCTGCCAGTGACCTTAGTTTGGAAAAATCATCTATGTAACTTCTCCAGTCACTACCTTTCATATCATCGGGGTTTCCCTCTTCAAAAATTTCAAGCTTTTTTAATATAAATCCATATGTCTGAAACCACTGCACATCATCCTTTGAAGCCTGTATTTCTCCCTGATTGATTTTATCAAACAGGGTTTCGGAAAATTCTATTAAATCAGACGATTTCAATGAGTTATCACTGATTTTGTCTATTATGTTGTTTATTTCTTGCATTATATTAAGCACACTCCGGATAATTTAAAATTAAAATCTATAATAAAAATGGGTATCAATGATGATAAGTATTTCTTTTAAAAATGGTTAAAAATGAGTAACGTCCCGACCGAGATTTGAACTCGGGTCTAAGGCTCCGCAGGCCTCAAGGATATCCACTACCCTATCGGGACATATTGGATTGAGCTAGCAAATGCCTAATGTCCTTTTATAATATAAATATTATTGATTATTCCACTCTTGAATAAAAGTTAAGTCATACGGAGGATTAATAAGCAACCATGTCAATAACCATAGGTCTTGCAGGAAAACCAAATTCAGGTAAGTCCACATTTTTTAAGTCAGCTACCATGGCAGATGTTGATATCGCCAATTATCCGTTTACAACAATAAGTGCCAACCGTGGAGTTACCTATGTACGAACCGAATGTCCGTGTATAGAACTGAACCACAGATGTGGAAATTGTGTTGATGGGGTTCGTTTTGTACCGGTTGAAGTAATCGATGTTGCAGGATTGGTTCCGGACGCATGGAAGGGACGAGGTCTTGGGAATGCATTCCTTGATGAGCTGCGGCAGGCAAAGGTAATAATACATGTTATTGATGCTTCAGGAAGTACTGATATAGAGGGCAACCCTGTTGACAGGGGATCACATGACCCTCTGGATGATATCGAATTTTTAAACCATGAGATAACCATGTGGATGTACGGTATATTGAAACGAAACTGGGATAGTCTGTCCAGGAAAATTAAAGCTGAAAATCTCAAACTGGAGGAAGCAATAGCTAATCAGTTGGGAGGAGCGGGAGTATCCGACCATCAGGTTCACGAAGCACTGGTAGCATCAGAAATCTCGAGAGACCATGTAAAGTGGACAGATGACAATCTGGTAACACTCTGTGACAATATCCGCGCCATCAGTAAACCTGTAATTGTTGCTGCCAACAAAATCGATATGGCACCTGAAGAAAATACAAAAAAACTATCAGACCTTGATATAATTGCTGTATCAACGAGCTCAGCAGCTGAATTTGCTCTTAAATCCGCATCTAAGAGCAATGTCATAAAATATCTGCCCGGTGATGATGATTTTACTATTGTGTCGGACGGCATGACCAAAGCACAAAAAAGAGGTCTGGAAGATTTGCGTGAATTTCTTAAAAAAAGAGGCGGTACAGGGGTAGAGGATTGCATAAACAGGGCAGTTTTTGATTCACTTGATATGGTTGTCGTGTATCCGGTTGAGGATGAAAATAAATGGATGGATAAAAAAGGCAGAGTTTTACCGGACGCTTATCTTATGAAAAAAGGCTCAACACCTCATGACCTAGCTTATCAGGTGCATTCTGACATAGGTGACCATTTCCTTTACGCAGTAGACGGGAGAACAAGGATGCGTCTGGGTGAAAAACACAAGCTTGATAACGGAGATGTTGTAAAGATAGTATCCTCTGCTAAATGAAAACGTAAAAATCTATCAGAATCAAAATCATGAACTTGGTAGCATTATTATATGAAAAATTGTTGTTGCGAAATATCAAGGGCTCTCCTGATAAAATACCGGGTCACATAACATTGGTTCTATCAGACACTGATATATCATATCCGGATGGTTTATCAAAATTATTTTCTGTTATTTCATGGTACAGAAAGCTTGGTATAGAAATACTAAGTATATACGTTAATTTATCCTGTACCAGTGAAACCCAGAAAATGAACATGGTATCTCATCTTATGGATACATTGGAACCCCAACTACTGGAACTTCCAGATGGCATAGGGTTTAATATCTATGATAATAATGGCGAATTAAAAAGAGGACGTAAAGGTTCATTAATGCATGTCTATTTATCTCTGGGTTTTGGTGGAAAGAGTGAAATCATAAATGCTGTATTATCAATATTATCAGATGTCAGTTCACAGAAACTTGAACCTGAGGATATTGATGAGAATGTAATCGAATCCCGTTTACTTGTACAGCACGAACCAGATATGATTATACGAGCAGGTGGAAAAAATCTTTCTGACTTCTTGATTTGGCAGTCGGTATACTCAGAACTGTACTTTACAGATGTGAACTGGGACAAAGTAAGAAAAATCGATATGTTACGAGCTATCCGAGATTTCCAGAAACGACAGCGAAAATTTGGTAAATGATATATTCACCGGATTTTTTTCACCATGATAATTGCGTTATCATCAATGTAATATCCAGGAACAATACCTTTTATATAAAATCCGTTTTTCTGATAGAATCTCTGTGTACTGGTATTTTTTTCTCTTACCTCAAGAATTAGTGCACTTGCACCTCTTTTTTCACCAAATTCTGTGCACCAATCGATAAGTGTTGAACCAATCCCTATTTTGCGGTATTCGGGACGTACTGCGATATTTGCAAGATGGGCGTAATTTTTGATAATATCGATAACAATATATCCTATAACTGTATTATCTTTCTCATAAACAACAAAACCCGGACTACCAATAATAGACCTGAACAGGTAATCAGGCCAGGGTACCCGGAATGATAATTCTTCAATTTCCATAATGGCAGAAATATCAGTTTTTCTCGCTTTCCGTATCATGGTTGTGATTTGTCCGAATGGTTTAAATCGGTAAAAGTTATAATTGTTTTTGCAATAAAACACACAGGTCAAAAATATGTTCCGGTATACTGTTATAATCTGTACAAAATGCAGACGACATGTCCAGATTATTGAAAACAACAAAAAAACAACAACTTGCCAGAATTGCGGCTCTGTTTTAAATCTTGATGATCTCCGGTTTTTCTATCAATGCGACAACCTTGAAGATGCAGTTACAGCCCGTACAAAGTTACAGTCCCATATATTGGGTCAGGACAATAGACTGGATAGTGTAAGATATATGGCTTTTACAAATGCTGTAAATTCTGGTAGCTATACTTCTTCCAAACCTGATAAATCTAAAAAATCCGGTTTTAAAAAAGATGATAGAAAAATCATCATTAATTTACTGGAATCAAACAGCGGTGAAATGGACAGGGAAGAACTAAAAAATCGAGCCTCTGAAAATGGAGTGAATTCTAATAAATTCGAAAAAATTGTGGAGTCCATGTTTGAAACTGGAGAATTGTATTCACCATCGATGTGTGGTACTTTAAAACTGGTACCCTAATTGTTATGTGGAATTTTTTTGGTTATTGAACTTTTCTTGTTATCCTATATCTTCTATTCATAAAATTTATAAGTTAATTTTCCAATATAGGTTACTTTCATAGATTCAATCGATTTATGACCTACTGTATCGCAATATATATTTAACACAAATACCTATTCATAGGTTCTGAATATTCTTTATTTCATTATTGATAAGAAAAGAAACCAATAACGTTTCAAATTTATAACTCAGGTAAAAACATGTCTGGTGCAACTTTAGATATCGTAGAACTGTTGTTAACTGCTGAGATTTACAACAAGTATTCTGAAATGGATGTAAACGATTTACCCAAAAAAATACGTAAAAATTACTGGGACCGTGAAAAAAAGACGGTTCCAAAACCTATCAATGTCTCAGTATCTGATATTAAAAATCTTTATGACGTTGAAAATATAAAAAGCGCTGTAAAACCCCTTCCATTTGTCGATATTGATGACCTGGAATTTAAGGTAAAACTTACCGCCTCTGATATGGGTGCAGACTGGTTCGGAAAACAGGATGGTGCAATGGAAAGGATTGAAAACAATCCCGCATTATCCTTTTATTTTGAAAAGAAAAAGACAGAAGGTGTTAGTTATGAAAGCACCCGGTCAAAGAGTGCGCCAAAGGAAGTAGATAGAGAATGGGTAGATTCTTTAATAGCTGAAATTGAGCAGGAAGAAGGGGGTGAAGATATGTTGAAACTTGCTCATATCGTAGCCCCTGAAGATATCATGCAGACCTTTGATGATATTGTCCTGACAGATGAGCAGGAAGATGAAGTTGAAAAGATTGTAAAGGCTATACAGTACAGGGAGCATCTTAAGAATATAGGGATGTATGATATCGGTAAACTTCTTCTGATAGGTGCACCCGGTACCGGAAAAACCTCTGTGGCCAGAGCTATATCACATCGCCTGTCGTTGCCTTTTGTGGAAGTAAGGCTTTCAATGGTAACAGACCAGTACCTTGGTGAAACTGCCAAAAACATAGATCGTGTATTTGCGCTTGCCAAACGATTGAATCCCTGTGTACTGTTCATTGATGAATTCGATTTTGTTGCAAAAAAACGTACGTCTGATGAAAATGCTGCACTCAAAAGAGCGGTAAACACACTTCTCAAGGCGATAGATGAAATAAGTCTTACAAATGATGGAGTATTGCTGATAGCAGCAACAAATCACCCGAGGATGCTGGATACAGCAGCATGGAGACGATTTGATGAAGTTATGAATTTCCCATTACCAGATCCTGGGATGAGAAAGATGATTCTTGACAGGGTAACCAGTGACATTGATGGTGACGTGGATACCGGGGAAATAGCCCGTATAACGGAAGGATACGCCGGTTCAGACCTTCGTATGGTAGTCCGTGAAGGGGTGCTGAGTGCTCTGATGGAAGATAGAAAATCACTTACTCAGGAAGATTTGAAAAAGGCAGTAGAAAATTTTAATCAACGTGAAATAGTTAAATCCGATGAATACGAATAAAATCTGCAGATACCAATGAAAATCACACTTCTTGGAACTGGTGACACTTCTGGAGTACCGGTAATAGGGTGTCACTGTCCGGCCTGTACAGATGCATATTCAAATAACAAAAGCAAAAGGACACGTTTTTCTATCCTTGTTGAATCCAATATTGGTAAAATTCTGATAGATACCAGTCCTGACCTGAAATGGCAGTTAATTGACAGCAATATTAGTGGTGTTGATGGAGTAATATGGACACATGGGCATTATGACCATTTTGCGGGTTTCCCGGAATTCTACAGGGTACAGAAAAAAGTAGATGTGTACAGTGTGCCGGAAACCCTTGATTACATCTTGGATTACTTTCATTTTTTAAAACCCGGAAGACATGATGTACAACTTTACGAGTCTTTTGAATTGGTAGGGCTTACATTTGTTCTTTTTGAAGTAAACCATGTCCCGGTTGAAAAGGCGGTGGGAGTTATGGTCTGTGAAGGGAATAAAAAGGTAGTTATAACAGGAGATACCAATAACAATATCCCACAAAAGAGCATGGATTTAATCCATGGTCCTGATTTGTTAGTAGCGGATGCGATTGTTCCACCCAGTATAACAACCATTAAAAAACATATGAATGCCAAACAAGCTCTTGATTTTTCAGAGGATATAAAAGCAAAAAGGGTGGTTTTTGTTCATCTGAGCCACTTTTTTAAACCCCATGATGAAGATGTAAAAAATTATCCTCTTGGATATGATGGTATGACATTTGAAATATGATGTCACCACCTTTTCTCTGATTCAAAATCTTCCACCCATTCGTGTTTTTCCTTAAGTTTTTTCCTTGAATGGTGATAGTACAATACAACAGCTAGTGCTCCAAAACTTAGAACCATCGCTCCTATCAACAGCATCAGGGGTGCTTCTTCCTGGTAGAATTTCACATTTACAGGATTTTTGGAATACTGTGTTTTTGAATTACCGTCTGAACCGGTAAAGTCTCTTACACGGTCGATTAACGAAGGTGGATCCCCTTCAAAATTGTACCATATAAGGTTTTGTTTGTCTTTTTCATCATAATATACATCATCAGGTGGCGGCTGAGCTCTGCCTAATAGTGGATTGCCTGTAGTGTATCCCTGTGGTAGAACAAATCGAATGATTGATGGGGATGTAGGATTATACATGAAATCCTGTTTGCTTGGTATATCCATGGTATAGGCAACAAACCCTGTTATGGATTCATTAAATTGTATGTAGATATGTTCTTGTCCGCCTACAACACTATCAGAGAGTGTATAGTTTATGTCTGATGGTTCGTTTTTGTCAGCAAGTTTTTTGAAATCCTGTATATCTCCCTTTGTAGTGCTGGTATTTTCAGCAATTACCACAACATCTGATATTATACCTTTGTCGACTCCACCGATTTCTTCAATAGGTACGATATCCAGTTCCTTTTTATCCTTAACCATATGAACAGCTTTTACGCTCTGGTTAGTTGAAAGGTAGAATGTGGTGGTATTTACAAAAGTATTATTCTTTGTTTCATCCAGGAATACTTCCAGTTCATATTTTGATGTGTCAGGTTTTTCACTGGTTTCATCTGCCGGTACCATCTGGTCAATGCACCCTGTGATTAATACAATTGAAATCAGTACTAAAACCAGAAACAGTGATGTTTTGTAATTCATTTTAATACTCTGAACCCTGATTGGTACATTCTTTAATCAAGTTAACGCTTATCAAGCGTAATAAAAATCAAATATAAAAGCTACCCTCAATAGAGGGTAGCAAAATCAATTTTTATTTAGATGTAATTCCGATTCTGTCAAGAGAATCCACAACTTCCTTGTAGGCAACAAAGAGTTCTTTTCTCTGGTTATTGATGTATTCTACCTCTGGTTCAGATGCAAACCAGATATCTTTTTCAGTGTTACCTCTGGTTATTGATATACATTGAAGCATATCGGCATGGGTTAAACGGTATACAGAATCATATCCAGTAGATGTAACCCATGCAGGGTAGGTTGATTTCAATTGGTTAACAAATTTGTTCCAGTTGATAGTTGCAGAAGTTTCAATACTCAGATGCAGATGTGCCCTTTCTCCAACAACTTTTTCCTCTACCATATTGAGGAATTTAGTGTATTCTGGGTCGGATTCATCTATTTCTTTAGCATAATACATAGACAGTTCTTTTGCAGATTCTTTGAAAAATGGTGCAAGGTTTACATTGCTGGACCTCTGGGTAATTAGTGAAACTCCGAAAAATGCAATAGCACTCAGGGACATTCCCACAATCACACCATGACTTCTGAGAATCGGGTGTATAGTCTGAAGATACGGCTGTGGATCCGTTGCGGCAGTATTAGCTAGGTCTATAACAGTAAGAGAAATCTGGACAATTGCTCCTACTATAAGACCTGCAATTGCTCCTTCTTTTGTTGCACGTTTCCAGTAGATGCCACCCATCAGAGGGAAGAAATAGGAAGCACTTGCAATAAATGTTGCAATATGGATGGCATCAAGGATACTTGTAATGAAAAACGAAGTTATGGTTGCAGTTGCCACGATGAACAGTACGCTAATTCTGTTAACAACAAGCATCTGTTTCATTGTAGCGTCAGGTTTTATAAACCTCTGGAATATGTCGCGGGATACACAGGATGCTCCCGATGTTGCAAAGGTGTCAGTACATGACATAGCAGCTGCCGCAAGTCCTATAGCACAGAGTCCAACTACAACGGTTGAAAATGAACTGGTTATGAACTGTAGGAGTGCAGTTTCTGCCTGTGCCATTCCCGCAGGAAAACCGGCTTCAGCAATATCAGGATAGAGCGAATTCAGTCCAAGTGCTATGACAGCGCATGCTGAAAATACAACAGCAATAAGAAATGCTCCAAGTGTCATACCAAACCTTGCAGATTTTCTGTCTTTTGCAGCCCAAACTCTCTGCCATGGGTCCTGCTCAGTTATCCAACCGGGTATAATTGCAATCAGGAATATAAGTGCAAACGGTATACCTACAGAGAACGGGTTCCACCAGGAAGAATCCACATTTCTAAAGACATCTGATGCTGTCAGTGCAGGGGACGCTTCAAATGCACCGGATGTAGCGGCTCCAACTGTAATGACAGCCATTACTATAACAAATAGTGACAGAAATGTAAACTGGATAACATCAGTCCATACAACAGCAGAAAGCCCACCCAGTGTGACATATATTGACACTGCAATGGCAACAATGGCAGCTGCATATATAGGGCTTAATCCGAAGAATACTTCCAGAACAAGAGCAAAACCCTTGATATCAGCCACTGCAAAAAGTATCATTACAATTGTTATTATAGCAGCAACTGGAGCACGTATCGCATTGCTGTATCGTTGTTCAAGGAGTTCTGGTTGGGTAATTGCAGGAAGATGTTTGATCCTGCTGACCAGTACCGCGATAATTAAAAGTGCCAGTATATTGGGTACTACAAATTCCCATATCGACCCCATTCCATTCAACAGGTAGAGCCCTATAACAGAAAGCAGGGTACCGGCAGTAAGCCATGATGCGGCAGCAGAAAATCCTATGCCAATGGAGCCGATATTTCTTCCGGCAAGCCAGAAATCTGTTATGGACTTTTGTCTTTTTGTAAAATACCATCCAATCGATACAAGTATTGCCAGATAGACGGCAAGCATAATGAGAAATATTTGATAACCTTCCATGATTAAGACCTCGGTATCACTTTTGCATACTATATAATTATTTAAATTTTGAGATTATAATCTAGTATTTAATCTCTAATTTATGGCGAAATTGTTATATAAACACTTTCAAAAACTTATTTTTCGTTATTAACAAGTTAACTTGTTTTGCACAAGGTGTATCAGTAGTGAAAATCTTTATTGTCATGCTTTTTTTGTTAAAAATATATAAGAGTTTCAGACAAGTATTTTTTATTGAAGTAATTTTTTAAAAATTATAAGAATTATGCTCATAGTTATTTATACAAGAACAACTCAATCTTCATGAAACATGACCCTTGAACCAGTTCACATAAAAGAGATATCCCGGATTGTATCAAATATAGATGTTTCTAATGAGGATGATAAAGAATCTGAAATGACATCTGACCTGTTAGGTTATCTTCAGGAACTAAAATACAGGGGCAGGGTGATACTCAAATCCATGGAAAAACTGTATCGTGGCAAGGTTAATATAGAACAGATGTCCCGGTCCAGTGACCCATTTGAGATAACCTACGCATGTGACAGTGGTAGTACCAACCCTATAACATTTGATAGCGGTCTGTTTGTAGATTTCTGCCACTGTGCACTTGCATCCACACCCACAGATCTGGATTTACATATGAAACGAACGATTGTGGCAGCTGCCTATAACCCTAGTGAAAATGTTACAATAAAAACTACCGACGGCTGGCAGGAGTTCGACGAAGGGTCCGGCCGTAAAAATATTATACGTATCCAGCCTGGTATTTTGAATAAAAGGATAGGTAGAATGGTGCATGATATTGCACTTTATCTTGCAGAATCTGAGCATATGAACTGGATGCTTGATGGACTGGATGATAATGGTATTTTAATAATGGATGGTCCAATCTATCCAAAACGTTTGATGTACTGGATGGTTGTGGAATCAGAGGATATCCAGGTTCAATATGACCCCCATACAAAAACGATACTCCAGAATTATATAGACATAATGGATGAACATGTTAAACAACAGAAACCTCTCATAGGTTTTGTTAAAAACCCAGAAGACATCCAGATTATACAGGCACTTAAACAAAACGGCGTATGGGGTATACCCTGGGCAATGGATGCCCAATTTTTCAAAAACCTTCTATCATTAAAGGGTCATGACGATGATGAAAATAAATATATAACCTATACCAACTGGTTTATCCAACCCAACAAATTCTATGAGAAAATGCTTAACACCACCTCTCCACTGGTTGAAGATACACTCGAGCATGAGTACCCTGCAGATGATTACTCATTGACCTTTTTCATGGTCTATGTACCTTGGATGGATGTCATCTTCAAGATAGAATCACCCTACGGAATCACCAAAAATGAAGAATTAAGAGATAATATAAAACGAAAAGTTCTCTATGACATTTCAATAAACGGAATCCCTAGAACATTATCAAAAGCTGATTCAATTGCAAAAATACGCAAATCTGAACGCGAACAGATTAAAGAGCAGTTCAATACCTTAAAAATAGACACCTCATACAATGATGTACGCTGGAGTGAAACCGATGTCTGAAGACAGGGATATACTTTCTTTCTCCTCTGAAGATTTTGAATCAGAGGAAGAATTTAAAAACGAAACTGAAAACTATGAAACAAAACAACCGGATAATTTTGAATTCGAGGAATATGAAGTACCTGATGCAGATTCTGGAAGTACAGACCATGCCTACGGAATTGTAACAACCGGTATAGAACCGCTGGAAATTACGGAATCGAATGCAACACTTACAGGATATATAACAACTACTAGAAGACAGGATGTACGCCTTGGCACCTATGTCCTGGTACCCTACGGGGACGAAGACCTTTTTGCAAGAATATGGAAGTTGCAGTATATCCAGGAATTTGAAGTGGATGATGCAACAGAAATCCACTCCCGCAGGATGTTGAGATCCAATACCACAGATGAAGAGGACTACAAATTCCTGGCGTTCCTTGACCCTATATGTATACTCTATGATGAACCCGGTGAGGACGGTGAAGAACTCACCAGACGCATGAGTGACAGGATACCCAGACCCAATACATCAATTCTTCCTGTTGATGATAAAATTAAAATCCAGACCGGTTTAAATATCCCGAAAGAAGGAATATTCCTGGGTCATCTCAGTGTAGGTGGAGAACTTGTAAAAACCAGTGCAGAACCACCTAATGTGCCCTATTATCTCAGAAACGATTATTCCATGGGCGACCCTTTGATTTTCAGGCATATGCTGGTGTGTGGTAGTACAGGAACCGGAAAAACGTTTATGACAAAAAATATCCTTCGCCAATTCTTAAATGATGATAACCGCTACGTGTTACGAAGTGATGAAAACAGGTGGAAAAACCCATGTGTTATAATAATGGACCCACAGGATGAATATTCTCAGATGTATGAGGATAACCCGGAAATAAATTCCCAGGATGAATACGGTTTCAATTCTGAAAATGTCGAGCACGGTTCATGGTCCAATACAAAAACCTTTGTTGCAAAGGTGGATGGCTATTCATACAACGGCAAGTCCAGAGCCCAGCAGGTGGAATTTACCATCCCTTTTGAACTTGTAAGAAATAATTCATGGCTTATCGCAGCAGCAGGTTTGACCGAGCTCCAGTATCTGGCCCTTGATATTCTGCTGGAGGATTATTTCAAAAAAAGCGGCAAACATACCTATAGAGGTTTCCTTGATTATATAGAAGATGAAGCAACACGTTCGGGTTATGTGGACAGCGGTAAAATCCACGAATCCTCCTATGACGGGATTGTAAGGCGGGTGAAAAACAGGGCTTTTGAAAAAGTATTCGACCAGGATGCACGTCCAATCACCGATATACTTGAGGAAGTTTTCAAACCCGGTCAGGTGAGTGTATTCCCCACAGAGTATATCAATTCACCACTTATAAGAGATTTGATTGTGCTTACCCTTATGACTACAATTGTGGATAATAAATTAAGCACTTCCGGTGATGAAGCGGTAAGAAAAACCCCGATTATACTGGGACTGGATGAAGCGCATAGGTATCTTGCAAAGGCATCAGGTGAACATTCAAGACGAATCATTTCAAAATTTGCAGATGCTGCACGCCAGGGTAGAAAAGAAGGACTTGGATTGTTTCTGATAACCCAGGACCCTCAGGATATCGATGATACAGTGTTTAAACAGATAAACACCAGGGTAATACTCAACCTGACAAACGATAATGCAATTAATGCTTTAAATGTTCCCAAAGAATATGAAAAACGGATTCCGTATTTGAAAAAGGGTCAAATGATAGTGTATAGTCCGGATAATAGTGATATAGTAGAAATCATCGGATTACCAAAATGCGTGGTCAAACACTAACGATTTTGACCATCCGAAACGTATATATAACCACAATACGATATGAACACCGACCTTGCTGGGCATGGGCCGGTAGCTTAGTCAGGCAGAGCGATAGACTCTTAATCTATAGGTCGAGGGTTCAAATCCCTTCCGGCCCGCTGTTTTTTTAATTTATAATTTTCTTATATATTTCTGACTCTCTTTCCCGTCTTCAAGAGACCTCAATTCTGTGACATATCTTCCACTGTAATCTGATAGTTCATCAAATACATGTTCCCAGTTTATATTACCCCTGCCAAGCGGAAGGTGCTGATCCCTTTCACCAGTGTTGTCATGGATATGGATATGTGATATATGGTCTTTACACTCTTTGAGGAACTCATCCACCATTTTCATGGTGTTTGCGTGCCCAACATCAAAGGTCATACCCAGATTATCACGGTTTACTGAACTGATGATATCAAGCATTTCACGGGGTTCTTTTCCAAATATATGTGGTATGTTCGGCATGTTTTCAACCGCTACCTGGATGTTACAGTTGTCCGCATAATCACAGACTTTTTGCAGAGACTCGATGGTTTTGTTCCATGCACGTTCTGGTACCTGTGCGCCCATGGGTGACAGATAACCCGGATGGATTACAGCAAGGTCTACAAAATCAGACGCGATTTCCAAGTTATTTTTCATTTGGTGCAGCACTTCCTGATGTATCCCGGGATTTAAACTGGACAGGTTCAGGTCTGAAAATGGGAGGTGGAGGGTAAGGTTCAGGTTTGTTGTTTCATAGAGTTCCTGGATATGTTTTATGGATTCATTGTTTATACTCTGGGAACCTTCCTGTACAATTTCCCAACCAGTATATCCATAGTCTTCCAGTTCATATACCCAGTTAAATGGGTTGTCAACTACTGAATGGGATGAAAAACTTATACCTTCGATATTCATAATTTAAAATTCTCTTATTTCCATTTCAAATTTGGGTCTCCCATCCTCAGTTGGAGGTGTGAGCCAATCTAAAATTTTTTTCATTTTATCCTTTGAATTGACAGTAATAATAACATGTATAGACCCCAATGGTTCTTCATCTGCTGGGAAATTCAATCTGCCAACAGATGCCACCTGTTTGTTGATTATAAAATGTGTGGATAAACCATCAATGGATATTCCTTCTTCCAGCTGCATTCTTCCTGTGTCCAGTATTTTTTCTTTCCTGAACATTTCGTGCAAATTTTTGAGTGCACCG
This sequence comes from Methanohalobium sp., assembly GCF_046546175.1. Lineage (NCBI taxonomy): Archaea > Methanobacteriati > Methanobacteriota > Methanomicrobia > Methanosarcinales > Methanosarcinaceae > Methanohalobium > Methanohalobium sp. Next base: position 13,635 of record NZ_JBKGYF010000038.1, read on the forward strand.
ATATCTCCAGAACCTGAAAGATGTCTTTTGTTTGCTTGTTCAGTATTGATTATTTCCATCTCAATATCACCGAAAATATGCCTGACAGCATCTGCTACATAATCCTCGTTTTCTGTGGGGTTGACAACAGCCGAAACTTCAACTTCAACCATCAGATATTCGATAAGGGACTTGATTTTGTGTCTGAAATCTTCAAGTGTACCCGTGTTTTCTATAACAATATCTGCTATATCCATTGCTTCATTCATTCCCCAGCTGATTTCTCTTTCATCCCGATGTTTAAGCTCATCGATATCTGTCATGTCATCGCTTCGTTTACGCTTTTGGACACGTTTAAAACGCATCTCAATAGGTGAATCAATGGATACCAGAGTGAATTTATCCCCAAATTCTTTTTTAAAATATTCCACTTCAGCGATTCCGCGGATGCCATCGATAGCTATCAGGTCTTCATTGAGTTTCATTATTTTTGGGACGCATTTTTTTGCAACTACGTCAAGACCTTCTTCATCCCGGAGCTGGTTTGCAACTCCTCCGACATTGGCATCCGTAGGCTCAAGGGACCTTTTTTCCACTTCTTCTCTTATCACATCACCCATGTTGACAACTTTGATACCAAGTTTTTCCACAACTGATGATGCTTCAGATTTTCCGGATGCTGGCATACCTACAAAAGCTATGATTTTCATGTTTTTATCCTTAGTAGTTGTTTTATATATAATATAAATGGTCTGAACAAATTAATATTATAGGTTTTGAGAGGGTTACAAAACATCAGGAGATTTATAAATATATTTCTACATAAAAATGCACTTATTATAAAAATAACTATTGGGCAGAAGGTTTATAAATTTAAAAGACTGACATTTCAAATATGGCCAACTTTAAGGTAAACCTTGAAGATTTTACTAACAAAGATTATCGTGTTATTTTCAGTTCTTTAATAAAAAAAGAACCAATAAGACTTACCTCATCACTTAACTTGAGAGAAGATTATGGTGTGGATTATATATCAGCTTCAGATATAATTCCTCATCAGGAAACCGATACCCTGTACTCAATAGGAGTACGAATAGACCTGGGAGAGGATACAGAATCTGAGAAAATATGGGATACTTTTCTTGAAAAATTCTATGAAAAATACAATATCACAGGTATTGATAAGGACTACAAACTGTACTACAATTTTAACCTGTATACACTATCTTTTCTTACAAATCGAAAGAGGTCACTTTACATTTCAACTACAAACAACCTTAACCAGGATATGTTGGAAGAAAACATTCCACCATTTTTCGAAATTGTAGAGGATTATATCAATACTGTGTACGATGTGTCAGGTGAAGAAATCGATTTCGATTTAAAACCTCAACCCACCCTTAGAACCTATTATTACAATGAATCCTATGATAGAATCACTGATGAAAAAGGCAGCGAATCTGAAAAATTTGAAACTATCTCGCCTGAACAACTGAATGTCAGCTTCGATGATATTGGTGACTGTGAGGAAGCCAAAAAAGAACTGGATATGGTTGCCTACGGTATCAAATATCCCTATGTTTTTGAAGAATACGAGGCTGAACATCCACACGGGATACTGCTTTATGGTCCACCAGGAACAGGTAAAACACTGCTTGCAAAGGCTGTAGCTTCTGAGCTTGAAACATCTTTTATTCATGTACATGGTGCTGATATTGTATCCAAGTGGTACGGGGAAGCTGAACAGAATATCAAGGAAATGTTTGAGGTAGCAAGGTCAAGACCTCATACAATACTGTTTATAGATGAAATCGATTCTATAACACCTGCAAGGGAAGGTTCTCATGAGGCAACACAGAGGATTGTTTCAACACTTCTGGATGAAATGGATGGAATCAAAAGTTCTGATGATGTTATTTTAATGGGTGCAACCAACAGACCTGAGAGTATTGACAGTGCATTCATGCGTCCTGGCAGATTTGATAAAAAAATACATGTACCACTGCCTGATAAAGATGCTTTAAAAGAAATCTACAGAATCCATCTGAAAGGTAAAAAACCAGATGAAAATATAGACCTTGAAAATATAGCATCCAAAAGCGAAGGATTCAGTGGTGCGGATGTGAAGGGTGTAATAGACCTGTGTGTGAAGAAAAAGATAAAATTACTTAGGGATCAGCTTTCAGAAACACCAACCAAAGAAGAGGTTAAAAAGCTAGCAAAACCCATCACTACACAGGATATCTTGAATGCTATTGAAGAGTATCATGAGAATCTGAAAAATCTAAGAGCCTTCGGCACACAAGGACATATACCCGGATATATTTAAGTGAACTACCGCCGAGCTAAAGAGCTTGTCCGACAATTCAATACTATTAATTTATTTTATCTACTATTTAAATAAATATAAGAGGAATAATAAGTTATTTACCAATGACATTTATCCAATAATCCAAAAATCATACACTGATACTACCAAATGGTCAAAGATAAATGATTAGGACTAATAATTTATGTTACTTGGTAAACCCCTTTGTAGAACATATCTGCTTTAACATTAATTGTCGGACAGCCTGTAAAGACTCAGAGGCTTCGGAAGAAATTTACCTTGAAAGCCTTACTCTTTAAATCAAAACACTCTAAATTAAAAATTTAGAGTTAAACTTAAACTTGGTAAATTGAAAATTTACCAATATCTTTAAACTACAGTTTAAAGAGTCAGAGATTTAAGTTGTTTTAAAGATCTCTTTAAACTTCGTTTAAAAAGTGAGGAATGCGTCCATTATTAAAATAAACCATTAATGAATCAACAATAGCATCTCTGCTTCATAATCATTTTATATATGTATAAAATATTT